>JAUIAZ010000061.1 GCA_030427465.1 Gammaproteobacteria bacterium
CGAGACGGATCGCACGATCCGTATCTTTCGTGAAGAGCCCACCGCCGAGGCCATAGCGCGAGTCGTTGGCGATGCGCATGGCATCCTGATCGTCTTTGGCCCGAATCAGGGAGGCCACCGGTCCGAACAGCTCGTCATCGTAGGCGGGCATGCCTTTTTCGACATCAGCCAGTATGGTCGGCGGATAAAAGAAACCCCGGCCTTCCGGTATTTCGCCGCCACACAGTAGGGTGGCTCCTTTCTTGACTGAGGATTCAACCTGCTCGTGCAACTGCTCACGCAGGTCCTCACGCGCCATCGGCCCCAGTTCCGTATCTTCCTCGGTCGGATCCCCCCATTGAATGGCCTTCATGGCATCAACAAAGGCTGAGCGGAATTCATCGTATACCGAGTCCGTAACGATAAAGCGTTTGGCCGCCACACAGGTTTCCCCGTTATTGATCACCCGTCCCTGGACACAGCTGGCGACAGCCTGCCCGACATCTGCATCAGACAGGACCACAAAGGCATCGTTGGAGCCCAGTTCGAGTACCGTCTTCTTGATGTGTCTGGCAGCCCGCTCGGCGACTTTCTTCCCGGTGCTGTCACTTCCGGTGAAGGTGACCCCGCGGATACGCTCATGGCCGATGAGCTGACTGGCGACTTCCCCGTCAATCAGCAGGCTCTGATAGCAGCCCGGGGGTAGCCCCGCATCCAGGTAGAGTGACTCGATCGCCTGGGCCATGCCGAAGACATTGCCGGCATGTTTGAGGACGGTCACGTTGCCGGCAACCAGATTGGCGGCACTGTAACGGATGACCTGATAAAGTGGGAAGTTCCAGGGCTGTATGCCGAGAATAACACCAATCGGGCGGTAACAGATGATGGCCTCTCCATCCTCCATTTCACGACGCTCCTCTTTCAGGGCGTCGATGGCCTCTTCAGCGCTGTAGCGGCAGATAGCAGCGCAGAGCTGCACCTCCTGGCGGCCCTGTGCAATCGGCTTACCCATCTCGCGAGTCATCAGACGGGCCAACTCCTCTTCACGCTCTTCCATCAGGTTGGCGACCTGCTGCAAAACTTCCCCGCGCTGGGCCGGTGTGTTCTGCGACCAGGACAGAAAGGCCTTGTGCGCCCGCTCAACGGCTTCTGATGCTTCATCGTAAGATTGAAGCGTATAGCTCTTAAGGGTTTCCCCCGTGCTCGGGTTAATGGTGTGCACTCCCTTACTCATCGTTGTTCTCCTTCTTGGTGGCGTCTGCCAGGAACGGATAATCGGTGTAGCCCTTGCGCCCCCCTCCGTAGAAGGTGTCGTCATCCCACTCATTCAGGTCAGCGCCCTGGCGGAAACGCTCTGGAAGATCAGGGTTGGCAATAAAAGGGCGTCCGAACGTGAGGGCATCGGCATGCCCGCTGTTGATGGCTTCCACTGCCGAGAAAAGGCCATATCCTCCATTGGCAATGTACACGCCCTGATACGCGGCCCGCAGGTCAGCGATAAACTGGCGGTCTTCGTCACTGGCTTCTGAACCCGGGAACTGCTCTACCACATGCAGGTAGGCCAGCTTGTGCTGGTTCAGTGAATCCACTACGGCTGAAAACAGGGCTTTCGGGTCGGAATCGCCCATGTCGTTAAACTGGCCGAGGGGGGACAGGCGGACGCCGATGCGACCCCTGGGATACACCTGGCTGACTTCTTCCAGTACCTCGTTAAGAAAACGCAGCCGGTTTTCAATCGAGCCGCCATATTCATCATCGCGCCGGTTACTCTTGTCCTGCAGGAACTGGTCGAGCAGATAGCCGTTGGCTGCGTGCACTTCTATTCCGTCGAAACCGGCTTCGAGTGCATTGCGAGCGGCCTGACCGTAGTCCCAGACTGTCTTGCGGATATCTTCCTTGGTCATGGCTTTCGGTTCCGAGCAGTCCTGGAACCCGTCAGCAGTAAAAGTCTGTGCTTCAGCGCGGATGGCTGAAGGTGCCCAGGGTGCCTCGCCATCGGCTTGCAGTGACGTGTGGCTGATGCGGCCCACATGCCACAACTGCAGGAAAATGCGCCCCCCGGCGGCGTGTACGGCCTCGGTGATACGGCTCCACTCACGGACGTGCGACTCTTCATGAATGCCCGGCGTATCGATGTAACCTTTGCCCTTGGCGTTAATTTGGGTGGCCTCTGAAAAGATCAGGCCAGCAGACGCACGCTGGCGGTAGTAGTCGATCGCCATGGCTTTGGGGGTACCATCACTTTGGGCGCGGTTACGCGTCAGGGGTGCCATCAGGACACGGTTAGGAACAGTCAGTGTGCCGATGTCTAGCGGTTTGAAGAGGGCGCTGTGGTCACTCATGTGTGTATCCTCGTCGTTACGGGTTTGTTTTCTGTTTACGGCTCGTCTGGCGTAACTGTGCAGCCGCTTTGGTCAGCCTTTGATAGTTGTTCAGCAAGATGCGGGCCGCCCCGGCGCAGACGCTGTATCAGTGCTTACGCCGCTTTTTTCATTCTGTGCCGGAAATTCTTGCAAAACGGTGTCACTGAAATTGCAAAAGTTACAGAGTCGACGTGTGTGCCTGGTCCTTTACCCGGTGGCGCAACAGTTTCAGAATGGCGCGTTCGGTCGGACTGACCCAGTCATCCTGTAGTTCTTTCTCAATGATCTTGCGGAAGTAAGCGAGTGTCAGCCCGTCGAGATAGGAATCGATCACCCGCGGATCGATGTAGCTGGCTCGGGCGACTTCCGGGGTGTTACCGAGACGCTGGGCCACCGATTCAATGGCTGCGCGGATGTTGGACTCTGCCTGGTCAGTCTGTTCGGCCACGCCGAGCTCATCCAGTGCCAGTGCAGCCAGCGAGGTACCGGCCCAGGTGCGGAAATCCTTGGCGCTGAAGTCTTCACCCATGACTTCGCGAATATAGTCATTCAGGTCGTCTGCGCTCACGTAAACTTTACGGCCATCTTCCCCGAAATATTTGAAGACCCGGTGGCCCGGCGTTTCATCGAGGTCCCGGATGATGCGGCAGAGCCGGTCATTGTCGATATGTTTTTCCTGGGTGACACCGGACTTTCCCGGATAACGAAAGGTGATTTCCTCATCTTCCAGGATCAGGTGGCGTGAACGTAGAGTGGTCAGCCCATAGGATTCATTTTCCTCGGTGTAGCGCTCGCTGCCTGGGCGAAAGTAGGCGCAGTCTATCAGGCGCACCATGCAGGCCAGCACCTTGTCCCTGGGTAAACCTTGCTTGGCCAGGTGCTGCCCAGTTACCCGGCGCATCCGTGTCAGGCCACTGGCGAAGCGGATGATGCGGGCAAACTTTTCCTCATCCCGGACAGCTCGCCACGCGGGGTTGTACAGGTACTGCTTGCGGCCAGCCTGATCCCTTCCGGTGGCGTAGACTTTGGCCTGCCTGTCCGAGTCGATAACAACATCTTGCCAGGCAGGGGGAATGGCTAACGAGTTAATCCACTCGCGCGTGGGCCCCTTTGGCAGGCAGCGGCCAGACGGGTCACGGTAAGTGAACCCGCGACCGCAGCGTCTGCGGGTATAGCGCATGGCGAGTCTGGCCCTTCTGTCACAGAGTGATGGCACTCACGATGGCGTGAGTACAGAATCAGGCGGCCGGGTCGGCTCGTTCGCCCATCTCGTTGCGGTAGCTTTCGCCGAGCTCCAGCTTCTGTCCGGCGTTCAGGGTTTTGCCCGCCAGCGGAAAGACCTCCACCTCTTCCTCTTCGAGGTGGTGTCTCAGCTTGTGTGCGAGTTTCTTCGCATTGGCCAGCCAGCCTGCGCTGCTCATGTCCGTCTTTTCCAGCGTTTCAACCAGCTCATCCAGTTCGTGATGCTCGGCTACGCTGTGTCGGGCTTTCTCCTGTGTCGCATCATGTTTCATCAGGGGAACATAGAAATGACGTTCTTCCGCCAGGGCGTGGTCACTCAGTACTTTTTTCAGTATCAGGAAAATCCGCTTGCGCTCGTCAGACGCACCTTCAGTTTCCATCAGTTCGTCCAGCAGCTCGCGCTGATAGTCGTGATCGGCTCTCAATGCTTCGAAAATGTTCATCTTGGGTCCTCTAACGATTTCAGGTGTTCCGGACTATGCAGTATCTGTACCGGCTGGAATGCATGTGGCTTCGTGCCTCTGTCTATACGGGCACGGTTCCTCGCCAGACCGGTAGAGAGAGATCTTCCGGATCGTCATGAGGACCCTCATCACGACTCTTGTAGGAGCCTTCATCAATGTCCATCCGGAAAAGCGCGGTGGCCTTGCGCTCCCTGGTGTTGGGTGGACGTACCTGATCCCATCGTCCGGCTTCGATCTGGTTGATGATGGCCGCGAAAGCGGCATCAAATTCGCTGTCATCCTTTACCAGATGCGGGTGCCCGAAGAGCACTGCTGAGCGGTAGTTGGCGCTGTGGTGATAAGCCGATTTGGTCAGCACCCACTCAGTGGTTTCTGCAAAAGATACACAGACCAGAGGTGATTTGTTCAAAATCCGGCTAAGGCGTCCGCCGTTCAGGGTATGCAGGTACAGTGCGTTGTCGTGGCGCCAGAGGGTGATGGGAATTGAACGCGGCTCACCGGATTCCACAAAAGCAATGTGACCGGTTTTGAGACGGTCGATCAGCTCGTAGACCTTGGCCCGGTCATATGAGGCCCTCTTGGGAACCCGCATGACCCGGCTGCGGGGACACTGGCTCAGTGCCGTCATTTCTGTTTTCGTGGCGTATTCTGTCATGGGGCTGGCTCCATCTGTGAATCAGGACAGCCCTTATTGAGCCGGACTGGTGATACCCTATAAAGTGCCAGATTGTTAAAAAACAGGGGGCCAGTGTTATGCCCATTGCGGATATTCGTGAAATCACCCTGAACCGTTCCGAAGCCCTGCAACAACAGTTGTACGAGGCCTTCATGCAAAGAATCCAGGATGGACGCTGGCCGGCGGGAACCCGCTTGCCATCATCCAGACAGTTGGCATTGGAGTTGGGCATCAGCCGTAATACGGTACTGGCCGTCTGTGAACAATTGAAGGCGGAAGCCACGCTGGAGTCTCGCACTGGCAAGGGCGTATTTGTAGCGGCGGATGTGCGGGCATTGCCCGAAAGGCCGGATGCCGGACACACCCTGCGGGCCAGCGCTCCGATGCCGCAACCGGTAACGCCTTCGCGTCAGGTCGCCGGACGCATGCCCGGCTTCGATAACAGCCTGCCGTTTACACCGGGCTTGCCGGATCTAAAGGCTTTCCCGTTGAAAATCTGGAATCGCCTGGTTCATCAGCAGGAGAGTCGCACGAGACTGCTGGGTTACGACCACCCTCAGGGCCTCGTCCGCCTGCGTGAGCAGGTGGTGGAATATCTCATCAGTGCACGGGGTGTGCGTTGCCGACCTGAACAGGTCATCGTAACTGCCGGCGCGCAGCAGGCTCTGTCCCTGATCGCTGAGGTGTTCCTGCGTGATGGGGACGAAGTGCTGATAGAAGACCCGGGTTACCGGGGAGCACAGCGGGCGCTGGGTGCCAGGGCCGGATTGCTACCGGTACCGCTCAGGCATCAGGTTATCGATGTCAGCTGCTTGCCTTCCCGGACTGAGGCCCAGCTGTTGTATTGTACGCCGACACATCAGTATCCGATGGGGGGCATTCTCAGCTACGGCGATCGCATTCGTCTGCTTGAGTGGGCGGGCAGCACCGCAACCTGGATTATTGAGGACGATTACGACAGCGAATTCTATTTTAACGGGCGGCCCATTCCTGCCCTTCAAGGTCTGATGCCGGAGGCACCGGTTCTGTATCTGGGTAGTTTCAGCAAGACTCTGTTTCCTTCCCTGCGACTGGGCTATCTGGTCGTACCCGATTCACTGGTGCCGGCTTTCGTGGCAGCGAAACACCGGATCTCCGGTGAATCCCCCCTGCAGACCCAGGCAGCGGTTGCCGAATTTCTGGCGAGTGGGCAGTTCAACCGTCACGTGCGCAGAATGCGAGAGGTATACCGGGAAAAGTGGCAGCGCTTTGAGCACCTGCTGCTGGAGCGATTGCCGGAAACCTGGAACATTGTGGCTGAAAGCGCCGGCATGCATGTGGTCGTTACCGGGCCGGTCCGTGACCGTGATGCCGTGGCTCACCTGCAGGCGGCAGGGCTGGGTTCGGCCCCGCTGAGCGAGCATTTTCTGTCGGAACCATCGAGTCAGGGGCTGGTGCTGGGTTTTGCCAGCGCCAGTGACAGCGACAGCCGTCGCTGTGTGGAACTTCTTGCCGGCATGCCTGCTAACGTCAGTCCCCCAGATACAGCTCGTTGATCGCCCGCCAGTCAGCGGTTTCGGTGACTTGAAGTATCTCCTGGGAGACAGGCCCCCGCAGAGGGCTGCCTTCAGGCATGGCAAAGGCGTACAGCTGTTCCCGGAACACTCCGGGGAGCAGGGTGAGGCGTGTTTCACCCAACGCCTGATTGCGATACCTGAGCAGAGGGCGGTCGTAGACAATGGCATCGGTCTCACCAGTCAGCACCGAGCGCATGGCTGTCTCGAGGCTGGGGTAGCTGCGGGATTTTACGCGGCGCTCCTCAAGAAATTGGGCGCTGGCGGTCTTGTCGATCGTGGCGACCACAGCATTGCGCAGGTCATCGGGACCATTGATCTGGTGCTGCAGGTTGCTGACCGTCAGTGAGGAGGTAATGGCGGCGGTGAAACTTGCGACCATGATCAGTGCTGCAAACATCCAGACCAATGCCACCAGGCGTCCGCCCAGGGTGACCGGGGCCTTGTCGCCATAGCCCACGGTGGTCATGGTCACCGCAGCCCACCAGAAACCTGCGCCGATTCCGCGCTCGGTGGATCCGCCGAACTGTTCCGGGTTACGCCGTCGTTCGAACAGCCAGACGATTGCGCCGACCGCCATGAGCAGCGCGGCAAGGGACAGCACGACACTGAAAAACTCCCAACTGACCAGTGCTTTCAGGCTGGTCCAGACGTTGTTCTCCGGCTTGGGGGGCAGGGCGATCGATAGTCCGGTCTGATAAAAGGGGTGGCTGAAATCGAACTGTTCTTCACGACTGGCGGTCATGGTCAGTGCGCCGACCGCGACGTCGATGTCGCCGTTCTCGACCTGTGTTAATAGCTCCCGAAAGGAAAGGGGCACCCACTCGAAGTCACGGCCGATGCCATCTGCCACTGAGCGCCAGAGATCGACACTGATGCCTTCCCATTCTCCTTGCTCAGTCTGCATAACGAAGGGAGGCACTTCAGTGATCCCCACTTTCAGAGCACTTTCCTGCGCCTGAAGCCAGGGACAGAATGACAGAAGAAAAGCCAGACACAGTAAGCATTTGCGCGATGGCATTGTTAACCCCTTGTTATTATTGGCAGGGTTCAATCTAGCAAAAAGTGGTGCGGACGGTAACCCGGGCAAGCCTCAGGCTACGGCATGCCGGTGATCAGGCGGGGGCTGACGTTCACTGAGTGTGATGCGCATCTTGCCAGTACCTTTGGCCTTGTACATCGCGGCATCTGCGGCATTGATGAGCGTTTGTGCCGACCTGGCATTTTCCGGGTACATGGCGATACCGATACTGCAGGCCACCTGTAACCGGGTTTCCATGACAGGTACTGGCTCGGTTAGCCAGCCCATGACCCGCCTGGCAAGCAATAAGGCTCCTTCCGAACCGTTGATGTCGGGTGCAATGATAATGAATTCATCGCCCCCTACACGGACACAGGTATCAATATCCCGGAGATTCTCACGGAAACGGCGGCCGAGTGTACGCAAGACCTCATCGCCGGCTTGGTGGCCGTACTGGTCATTGACGGGTTTGAAGTCGTCCAGGTCAATATACAGCATCGCCAGGGATGACTTCCGACGACTGGCGCGGTTGATTTCGAGGGCCAGGTGATCGTCCATAAGAAAGCGATTTCCCAGCCCGGTCAGTTCGTCGTGAAAAGCCATGTAGTTCAGCATGCCACTGAAGTTTTTCAGCGACTCAAGCTCTTGCAGGACAATCACCAGATACTCGATCTGACCAGACAGTCCGTAAACCACATATCCCCTTTCCACAATTTCGAGCTCCTGCGAGGAGGCTGCTGTGACGCTGCCACGGGCCTGCCAGTGATCTTCGCCGGCCTTGCAGGCCTGTTCCCGGCCGCTGTCCCCGTGGCGTTTGAGTCCGAGGATTTCCTCGTAACTGTTGCCAAGCGCCTCGGCGGTGCTGAGTCCAAACTTTTCCGTGAAGCACGGGTTGACCGACAGGATCTGACCGGAGGTGTTGGTAATCAGCACACTCTCCGCGGTTTCCGAGGAGAGGTTCAGGGTCCAGTCTGGCAGTTGTGCAGATACGGCATCCTGCGAGCTGATTTCACGGAATACAGCAACCACATTGGGTGATTGAATGTCCTCACCATCGGGGGTGACCTTGTGCGAGGCCCCTGGCTGGTAGGCAAAGGCGGTAAAATCAATCCACAGGCCCGGGTCTTGAGCGCTGGGCAGCAGGCGGCTGATGGATTCGCCCTCTTTGAGAGCCTGAGCCGTTTCAGAACGTGCATCCGGACACAGTCGCCCCAGCCAGCTCTCAAGTGGCTCTTCGACGACCTGGTGCGGGTGGCCGATCAGTCGCCCGCTGGTGATCGGGTCTTCAGTGGTGACAGAAGACGTGTCTGATGTCGCCGGATGTTCCGCACGACTGCGATTCAGCGCGAAGCGGATGGTTACCGCCAGCTCCTTCTGCCGGAAAGGTTTCAGAATGTAGCCATAAGGGTAGGCTTTCTCAGCCTCGGCCAGCGTTTCGGGATTGGCGTGTGCAGTCAGAAAAACCACCGGCGTATGGTGTTTTTCGTAAATGATACGAGCCGCCTCGGTACCGCGCATGGGGCCGTTGAGATTGATGTCCATCAGTATCAGGTCGACCGGCTGCCTGTCGACGAAGTCAATGGCTTCCTGGCCGCTGGGAATGACGGCCAGCACCTCGTGGCCAATGTGCTCGAGAGAGTTCATCAGATCCATGCCGATAACGGCTTCGTCTTCTATAATCAGCAGACGACCAGCACTCATAGGTAGATTCGCTATTCCTGCTCAGACAACAAGTCAAAGGTAGCAGCAGTTTCTACAGATTTATATAGCGTGAATAAAGGGATTTGTAATGTCGGGTATCCAGGCGTATCAGGGCCCTGTCGGATGGGCCGCTAACCTCACCGTTCAGCTGTTGCTGATCGCTTCCCTAACGGTTTGTCTGGGGTGGGTTTTTCAGTGGGGGGCAATTGTCCAGCCGTTTCCGGGTTACCCCACCATGAAGTTCTGGACGGCAGTGGGCTTTTCACTGATTGCCGCTTACGCCTACCTCGCCCGCTATACCGCATCATGGCTAAGCCCGCTGCGAAGTTCGATGCTGGCGCTGGTGCCAGTAATTGCCCTGTGTAACTGGCTGGCTTATTTCAACCCGTTCTGGGATGGCTTTGATGAGCTATTGGTTAAAGATGTTTTCAGTCCTCACATAGCCGGACGCATGTCTCAGGCAACCAGCCTGGGCTTTATTCTGCTCTCAGTAACCTTTGCGGCCCATCGCTGGGGCGGCGTGTACCGCCTCTGGCTGAGAGATACTGCTTTCATCCTGATTTCAGCACTGCTCGCTGTGGCCTGGCTGACCCAGATACTGGCTCCACTGGCACTGTATCAGAGCGCTTTTTTTGCAACCCTCTCTCCTCAGACCAAGCTGGCTTTCACGGTGGCCCTACTCATGTACCTGTTGGTTGAACGGCCGGCTGACGGCCTGTTCAGGGACTGGTTGAAAAAGGATGCGGTCGGACAGCGTCAGCGCCGGGTTGTTTATTGCCTGATATTGGCACCCTTCGCCATCGCACTGGCGTTTCGTCTGCTGGAACGCATGAACCACTATCTTGAGCTCAATCTGGCAATTTATACAGTCACTCTGTCTGCCTTTGCGCTTGGCATTGTTCTGTTGGCGCAGCGCTCGGAGAGGCGCCTCTATACCTCGCTTCTTGAGGAACGGGACAAACAGCAAGCCCTGATTGAGGCGCTGAGTCTGTCTGAGCAACGTTTTGGTTGTGTCGTGGAAGCGGCTGGGCACGGTCTGGTTGTGGTCGACCAGAAAGGTATCATGCGGCTGGTTAACCGGCAGATGGAGCAAATGTTCGGATTCAGGAGAGAGGAGCTGATAGGTCAGCCTGTCGAGATACTCATACGGCCTGGCGATGCGCCGAATCATGCATCTTTGCGGGAACACTACTCGAGAAACCCGGAATCCCGCCCCATGGCACAGCGCGGATCGCTGGCTGCTGTCACAAAAGGGGGAGAGCAATTGCTGGTCGAAGTGGGGCTCGCACCCCTGAGGGTTGAAGACGAGCAATGGGTGCTGGGTACGGTGATAGACGTGACCGAACAGCACCAACATCAGGAAATTCTTCAGCGAATGGTGGATGAAAAAAGCTTCCTCCTGAACGAGGTGCATCACCGGGTAAAAAACAATCTTCAGGTGATCTGCAGCTTGCTCAACATGCAGGCCATGCGCTCAGAGGGTAAGGTGCGGGCAGAGCTGATGGATTTTCAGAGCCGGATCCGCAGTATGGCTCTGATTCACCAGCTGCTGTACCAGCAGGGCGACTTTGAGTTTCTCGAATTGGGAGAATATCTGAAGCAGCTGACTTCGTTGCTGGAGGACTCCGTGGATCGTCCGCTGAATTTACAGGTCAGTCTGTCCGGTGCTGTTTTTCCTGTACTACTGGAGCAAACCCTGCCCTTGGGCATGATCGTAACTGAGCTGGTCACCAATGCCCTGAAGCATGCCCGGGTAGAGTCGCAGGCCGGAACCGGGCTACTGGCAGTGAGGGTAGAGCTGGAACAAGTGGCAAACGACTACCGGCTGAGCATTCGTGACAATGGCAATGGCTGGAAACCGGGTGAGGATGATGACCAGGGCAATGGGCTGAGTCTTTGCCGGATGCTCAGCAAACAGCTGTCCGGTCAGCTGATCTTTGCCGGAGACGAAAGTGGTGCGGTCTGGCAACTGGATTTCCCGAAGATTGTGAAGAGTGCCAGGTCCGGTTCCGGCGCTGAGGCCGTGTGATATCTCCCCCAGTGAGAGAGCCAGGGATCAGCCGTGGATATAGCCCTGTGACCTGAACCAGTCCAGGGTCCTTTGTAGTGCCTCATCGAGGCCAACGCGGGCTTCAAACCCCAGTTCATCCCGCGCTTTGTCGCCGGACAGGAACTGACCGGATGACATCACGGCAATGGCGGTGTCCGAAACTTTCGGAAGATCTCCGCCGAGATACTGGTACCTCAGTTTCTGAGCCTTCGCCAGAATTTTCGCTAGCGCCAGAGGTGCCTCTTTCGGGGCCGCAACGGAAGCCATCCGCGCTACCTTTTCTACCAGTTCCCGCATGCTGATGTTTTCACCGGTCAGCAGGTAGCGTTCCCCCGGCCGGCCGTCCTCACAAACCCGCACAATGCCTTCCCCGGCATCGCCGGCGTATATGCAATTGCGCTTGCCGTCGACATAGGCCGGCAGTGTCCGGTTGGCGACCTCTACCAGCAGGCGGCCGGTCGTGGGCCCATAATCGAATTCCCCGAATGTCATGCCGGGAATGGCAATGGATACAGGTAGCCCCGCATTGGCCATCTGCAGCGCCAGGTCATCCATGGCCCATTTCACCTGCAGATAGGGGTTTTTATCTTGCGGCTCGCCTTGATACATCAGATGCTCATGCCCGGGCAAGCCATCCGGGTGTCGGGGCAACGCAATGGCGCCCCCGAGGTATACGATCTTTTGCAGGGGGTTGGCGCGACAGGCTTTATAGAAGATCATTTCCTGCTCCACGGCGCGCTTTACCTCTTCCTGCCAGGGGCGCGGCTCGGTCGGGTAGTAAGCGGCACAATGGATGACTGCGTCCAGGCCCTTGAGGGCTTCGCTGAGACGGCTTTCATCCTGCAGGTCGCCAATGGCGGAAGTGAAGTCCAGGTCAGACAGTTTGCTGAGATCTGAGCCAGCCCGGTGGATGACACGCAGCTCATGCCGCCTTTTTCCAAGTGCAATGGCCGTGTGATGGCCCAGCATGCCGGTTGCGCCAATGACACCTACTTTCACGATCTGGCTCTCCTGATTTGATTATGATGACGCTAAGTGACCCTCGGTCATGATGTACTCTACAGCGGAAAACGCCATTAATGAAATGTATAGTTGTTATGTTTGAATATTAATTTCGGGCATATTCAGGGGCTAGCCGGCTTGCTTTTTCCAGCCCTCGACGCGCACGCAAAGACCGCGAGCGATGATCTCGGGGCTGGGCTGAAGCGCCAGTTCGCCAGGAGCTTCCACGGACACCACGAGATACTCGGCACTGCGGATCAGGCCCCATTCCTCCCTGCTAAGAGTCGCTTCACTCTGCTTTTCAAGCGGCAGGTTGCCGAGCGAACGGAAGCGTCCGTCTTCCCGCGATTGCGCCCACAGCTGAAGCTGCTGGTTTTCAGGAACCCGGGGCTTCTTCAGAAGGTCCAGGCGCAGGCGGCGACCGTCCTGTACCAGGGTGGCAACCATGCTGGGGTCGCCGATCTCATCTTTCATCACAGCCACATAGCTCACCGGCGCAGCAGCCGGGTCAGCACCTGTCTGCCAGGGAGCCCAGAGTGTGAGTGACAGAAGCAGAACACAAGCGAAGCTGGCGGCAGAAAACCAGCGGTAGAAGCGCAGGCGCTTCAGCAGGCTGTCCTGAACGGCTTCTGGCCGGGTAGAAGAGCCTCTGATCTGTTTCCGGATACCCTCCCAGACCTCAGGTGAGGGTGGTACTTCGGCCGTTACCTGGTGCAGCTGCTGAAGCTGTTGTTCCCAGCGGCGCACATGGGCTGCCAGGGTCGGGTCATCTGTCATAAGGGCTTCAAAACGTTTCCGGGCCAGACCCCGCAGGGTGCCCAGCACATACTCGGCGGCCAGCTGGCTCTGCAACTCCGGGTCGCGGTATCTCATGGGGCCAGACATTCAGATAACCTCACTAAGCTTCTTCTGAGCCAGGATTTGATGGTATTGACCGGTTGCTCGAGCTGGCTGGCGATGTCCTCGCGACTGAAGCCGTAGTAGTAAGCCATCAGGATGGCGTTACGACGGGGGAGCTCCAGCTGATTCAGGCAGAGACCCAGCCGGGCGCCGTTCGCTTCGTTGAGAAGCTCCGACAATGGAGAAGATGCCTGTGACTCGGGAAACAGGGCGCGGACCTCCTGGTATTGCTCGCGTCGCTTCTTTTCCCGTTGGTCGGCTCGCAGCCGGTCGAGGGTCCGGTAGCGAAGGATGGAGGTCATCCAGGTCATGGGCTCTCCGAGGTCACGCCGGTATTCGCCCGCTTTATGCCAGATCTGCAGGAAGGTTTCCTGCAGCACATCGTTGGCGAGATCCGGATCATGTACCAGTTTTCTGGCAATACCGTTGAGCCTTCCTGCGCAGGCAGAGTAGAGCGCTTCCAGTGCGCTCTGATCCCTGAGAGCGACCCGGCTGAGGAGCCGCTCCAGTTCATCCGCCTGTGCCATCTCATTGGCCGTCATGCTGCTTCCCTTCCATTAGACCTGACGATACAGGCACTTTACCTTACTGAACCAGCGACTGCACATGCTCTGGCAGGTCACTCAGCAGTGCCAGGGTAGGAGGGGTGGTGGTCAGATCCAGAACTTCGACGTTATCGAGTCCGCCCCCTTCGACTGTCGTACGGGCAGCACACACCAGATACTCCACGCTTTCGGCGCTGATGCTGATGCGCAGGCCATCATCGTCGGTTCGTGCACCGGCATCGAAAGCATCAGCAATACCGCGGATGGTGAAGCTGACAATGTGGTCCAGTTTGAGTGCTTCCAGAGCGGCTGCCTGGGTGCTGTCGTCCGTCACTGTGCAGAAGCCGGGTGAGGTGGAGACACTCATGCGCGGCAGACCGTTGGCGTCTGTGAAGATACCATCGAAGTCCTGACTGCCCTCGGTTCCAGGCGGGTTGACGGCAAAGAAGGGGGCGCCTTCCGTGTTGCCGGAGGCATTCCGCTGCTCACCCAGCAGGCCGAGGATCAGCACATCGGTTCCTTCACCGCCGTCAAAGTAGTCACTGCCATCACCCGGTGCCCACAGGAAGGTGTCATTTCCTTCGTTGCCGAAGGCCCTGTCGCGGTTATCCGAGCCCCGGTTATCACCATCTACGTTACTGTTGAAGTCTTCGGTTCCACCGATGAGGATGTCGTCACCGGTGTTTCCGATGAGGACATCGACACCCAGCGCGCCGATGAGCAGGCTGTCGGTATCCGCCTCGGCCCTGAGAATGTCTCCGGCTCGCTGGCTCTGATTCGGCGACCCGCCCGGTCCGCCCGGATTCAGGCTCAGCAGCGGGTCTTCAATCTGGTTCAGATCAGTTCCGGTCTGAATCGCAAAGGTCTTGGCGATCACTTCATCCGGTTGTACCGCCGAGGAGCTGCTGTTGTCGCTGCCACAGGCGGTCAGGGCCATCAGAGGCAGTAAAAGGCTGAGTTTGTTGCGTGCGTTAGTCATGGTCTTTCTCCTTGAATGGTTGGCTT
>JAUIAZ010000062.1 GCA_030427465.1 Gammaproteobacteria bacterium
CTCCATCAATCCAGGGCCCGGCTCGGAAAATACCTGGATTTGCCGTCAGGGCCTTTTCTGTCTGTCATCATAGTGTCTTGTTATCGTAAGGGTAGCAAGAGCGCTGTCGTTGATGTGTTTTACGACACCAGTTATGAAGCGGAAGCGTTCTTCGTCAAGGCAGCCAAATCCATCCGGACGAAGACGTGTTACGTAGGCAAAAGAGTTTACCTGAATTAAGCGGAACACCGGACACACGTGCGCGCTCTTGCGGGCGAAGCAATCATGAAGGGAATTAGAGGCTACTTGGAGAGGTTTGATACGGTGAAAAAGTTTGGGTGTACTCTGGTCTGCCTGTCACTGCTCTGGTCCGTCCTGGCTTCCGCTCAGAGTGCGCCTTCTGTGCAACTCGCATCGGTGGATTTGCAGCCTGTTGTCACCGAGATCCGTTTGAGCGGTACAGTGAATGCGCTGCGCAGTTCCCGGCTGTCACCATCAGTTGCCGGGCTCATAGAGCAAGTGAATGTCGAGGTGGGGCAGCAGGTCAGAGCCGGTGACCTCCTGTTCGCGATGGATCAGGAAAAGGCTGAGCTGGCGCTGAGATCAGTCTCTGCACAAGCACAGGAAGCACAGGCCATGCGCGATGAGGCAAAACGCCGGCTTGATGAAGCGCTTTCTGTCGGTGCGGGTCAGAACATTGCCGCGACAGAGGTGGGTGCGCGGCGCAGTCAGCTGGCTGCGGCAGAGGCGACACTGGCGCGTCTTCAGGCAGATCGGGAGTTGCAGCGCACCATTATTGAAAGGCATCAGATACGTGCGCCTTTTGACGGGGTCGTCAGTGTGCGTCTGGCAGATGCAGGAGAGTGGGTCGAACCAGGCGATGAGTTACTGACTCTGGTAGACGACAAAGAGTTACGCGCCGACTTTCAGGTACCCCAGACTCTCTATTCGCAAATGTCAGGTCTTCAAAGTCAGACTGGCCCCAATGGGCTGTCTGGCGAGCAGGTGGAAGTGCTTCTGAATCCTGGCAGCTTCCTGGCGGAAGTGGATACCCGCGTGCCGGTTGCGGATCCGCTGGCCCGAACCTTTCTGTTGCGTACCGTGCCACCGACCGAATCCGGCCTGATTCCGGGGATGGGGGTAGAGGGTGTATTGCGCGTTCCTGCCGGTGAGAAAGCCCTTACCATTCCAAGGGATGCCCTCAATCGCTATCCGGAGGGGCGCATTACTGTCTGGGTGGCGGAAGCAGCGAATGATAACGGAGCCGGAGGAGAACGGTATCGGGTCGAGGAAAGACGCATCCAGATTGCTTCGGGTTTTTCCGGTCGGGTGGTGGTAACGGACGGGCTGCAGGAGGGCGAGCTCGTGGTTAGCCGGGGAAACGAGTCATTGCAGGCAGGCAGTCTGGTGAGGATTGCAGAAAAGGCAGCTGACTGATGTTTGCACACATTATCCGACAGGGCACTTTGATCGCCGTCATTTCGCTGATCTTTGTGATACTTGGATCTGTCGCTGCATTGCAGGTGCCGGTGCAGATGATTCCGGATCTGGAAACGCGCACCATCAGCGTAGAAACCCGCTGGCCGGGTGCGACACCGCAGGATATTGAAAAGGAAATCCTGATTGAGCAGGAACGTTTCCTTCGCAATGTCCCCAACCTCAGTGAAATGACTGCCACTGCGGTCAGCGGCTCCGCGGAAATCGAACTGGAGTTTCCCTATGGCACGGACATCACCGAGGCCTTGATACAGGTAAACAACGCGCTCAGCCAGGTACCGGATTATCCGCGCAACGTGGATGAGCCGCGCATTGTGGCAGCTTCCTTCTCCAGCAACGCCTTCATGTATTTCCGTATCTCGGCTTTGCCCGGGAACCCCCGTGAGGTTGATATCGAGCTTTTACAGGACTTCGTCGAAGATCGTGTACGTCCGCGTATGGAAAGTGTCCCCGGTGTGTCAGAGGTTTCGGTGGGCGGTGGTGTTGAGCGACAGATCCAGGTCATTGTAGATGAGGCGCGACTGGCGCAGCGCGGCCTCACCCTGTTGCAGTTAAGGGATGCCATCCGCGCCCGCAACCAGGATGTATCCGGTGGGGAAATTGATGCGGGTAAACGACGCTATCTGCTGCGTACGGTCGGGCGTTTCAATGATGCCGATTCACTGGGGCAACTGGTCGTGGCGCGCCAGGGTGACAGCATCGTGCGGCTGGCGGATGTGGCTGAGGTCAAGCAGGGCAGCTCCAGCCCCTCAGCACTCTCCTATGTGAATGGCCAGCGTGTGCTGGGACTTCAGGTACGACGTGAGAGCGGTTCCAACGTGATTGCCATCAAGCACGCCATGCTGGCGGAGGTCGAACGAATCAACGCGGAAGTGCTGGAACCTGAAGGCTTGGTTCTGGAGTTGACCGCTGATGATGCGCGTTATGTGGAGGCGTCGGTCGCCAATGTCTGGTTCAACCTGGCGTTGGGTGCGGCCTTTGCCACTCTGGTGATGTTTGGCTTTTTGCGCTCAATTCGCAGCACCTTTGTGGGGGTTGTCGGTATTCCGCTGTGCGCCATTGCGGCGTTTGTCGGGCTTCTGCTCACCGGTCGCACCATCAATGTGATCTCGCTGGCCGGTATTGCCTTCGCCATCGGCATGACAGTGGATAACAGCATCGTGGTACTGGAGAACATTGAGCGCTTGCGACGCAAGGGTCTGAGCCGTTTTGATTCGGCTTTGAGGGGTGTCAGAGAAGTCTGGTCCGCCGTGCTGGCCTCGACAATGACCACCATCCTGGTGTTTCTGCCGATTCTGTTTATCCGGGAAGAAGCGGGCCAGTTGTACTCTGATGTGGCCATTGCCATATCGGCGGCCATTCTGTGTTCCATGGTGGTGGCGATTACTCTGATCCCCACACTCAGTGCCCGCCTGGACTTCGGCTTCAGTTCCGACCGCAAAGGCGGGCGGCAACCGGGTTCCAGTGCCTGGATTCGCGGTATCGTTTCGGCGGTGGGGTTCCTCATCGCTACCCCGACCCGGCGGATTGTGACGATTGCTCTGACTGTGGCCATCGCCGTCTGGATCGCGGTGGTGCTGACTCCGCCGGCTGAGTATCTGCCGGAAGGCGAGGAGCCCAAGACCTTTGCCTCCATGAATGCCCCGCCCGGATACAACCTCACCGAAATGCGGAGGATCGGTAAGCAGGTAGAAGCCCATTTCCTGCCGCATGTTGGCGCAGCGCGTGAACCCTATCTGCGTGGAGAAACCGACATTCCACCCATGGCTTACCTGAATATGCGCATCGAGCCGACGCGCATCCGGATTATTGCCGAAACCATCGACCCCGGTGATATTGAGGTACTGATGAAGGCCATCACCGACTATTACGAGCAGTTCCCCGGGATGCGGGCATTTGCTGCTAAGGGCTCCATCATCTCCAGCAATGACGGCGGTACCCGGAGCATCAACCTGGATCTTTCCGGGCCGGATCTGGCCTCCATCTATCAGGCGGCACGGGCTGCCTACAATCAGGCGCAGACCGTCTTTAACAATCCGCGGGTACAGACACAGCCCCCCACGCTTTCCCTGGCGCAGCCGCTGATACAGGTCAGGCCGGATTGGGAGCGCAGTGCCGAGCTCGGGCTGGATGCATCTTCCATTGGTTTTGTGGTGTCAGCGCTGACGGACGGTGCCTATGTGGATGACTTCTTCCTCGGTGATGACAAGATCGATATTTATGCCTACGGGCGCGACGGAGCCAGCCCCGAACTCTCCACTTTGCCGGATATCATGATCCACAGTCCGGCAGGCGCTACCGTGCCGTTATCCAGCCTGGCGAGTATCGAGGAAACCGTGGATACCAGTGTGGTGAGGCGTGTGGACGGGCGGCGAACGGTCACGCTCAATATTATCCCTCCTGAGGACGTTGCCCTGGAAACCGGTGTCGAGCGGGTTCGTACCGAACTGCTCGGAACTTTGAGGAGTAATGGTGAGTTGCCAGCCAATGTTTCTGTCGACATATCCGGTGCCAGTGACCAGCTGAATGCCACGCGCGAAGCGCTCAGTATCAACTTTCTGGTGGCCGTCGCCATCATATATCTCATCCTGGTCGCCATTTTCTCACATTGGGGCTACCCGTTTCTGATCATGACAACCATTCCCTTAGGCATAGTGGCAGGTATCATGGGCCTGGCTTTCATGAATCTGATCGGAAGCCTGCTGCCGATGTTTGGCTTTGCAGCCATCAGTCAGCCCTTCGATATGATCACGATGCTGGGTTTCCTGATCCTGATGGGAACAGTGGTCAATAATCCGATACTGGTGGTCGATCTGGCACGACAGAACCTTGAGAAAGGCGCGGCTTCGGCGGTTGAAGCGGTAAAGCAGGCCATTCGCACCCGTCTGCGTCCGATTGCCATGACCACCCTGACGACGCTTTGTGGCCTGTCGCCACTCGTTCTGATACCGGGAGAAGGCACCGAGCTCTATCGGGGCGTCGGTGCCATCGTGCTTTCCGGCCTGCTGGGTGCGGCGTTTGTTACACTGACCTTCCTGCCAGCATTAACTGCCCTGGTACTTGGCTGGAAGCCGCAACAAAGTTCTGTAGTCGAGCGCAAGGGTTGAACTCATTACCGTAACCGGGCTCAAGCGTCCCAGACTCCGCTGGCCGCCGTTTTTCGAACATATTCCCGAAAGTCAGTGGCAGGTCGGCCGAGTGCTTCCTGAACGCCATTGGCAACTGGCGTATTGCGGCCATCCAGAACCTCCGTAAACAGTTCATGCATCAGCCACTGCATTTCCTCACCCTCGCCCAGTGACCGGATTTCATTCAGGAAGGCTTCAATGGTGATTGGGCTATAGCTGATCTCTCGGCCCAGTGCCTGTGCAATGGACAGGACGGCTTCAGCGAAGGTAATGGCCCTTGGACCGCTGACTTCAAAGATCCGGTTGTGAAGCTCTGGGCGGGTCAGGGCGGCGACCGCGACCTCCGCTATGTCATCGATGTCAATAAAAGGCTCTGGAACCGGACCTGCAGGCAAAGCCAGATGGCCGTTGAGTATGCCTTCGATCATGAAGCCTTCACTGAAGTTCTGTGCAAACCAGCTGGCGCGCACGACATTCCAGGTCATTCCGCTCTTCATGAGGACCTGCTCTGCCCGCTGGGCACCGGCTTCACCACGACCTGACAGCATAACCAGATGCTTGACGCCTTTTTCCCTCGCCATTTTCACGAAAGCGCGAATGGTACTTTCTGCCCGGGGTACGGCCAGATCCGGCTGGAAGGTGATGTAGGCTGACTCGATGCCTTCGAGCACCTGAGGCCAGCTTTCGGGATCATTCCAGTCGAAATGAGGCTTACTTGAGCGGGAAACGCCAAGTGTGTGGATACCCTGCTTCTCGAGTTCCGCCTGTACGCGTGCCCCGGTTTTGCCGGTATGTCCGATGATCAAAGTCGTTGCCTGAGTCATTACCATTCTCCTGTGTTGAGTTCCCCGGTCAGGGGATGAGCTGCTGTGTTCGGGGTCTACTATGCTTATTTTCAGGTAGACATTTAATCCCTGAAGATCTATAAAATATTGCAGAACGTCTACTTTTTAACGGAAAGGAGAGAGCCAGGTTAAGCGTTATGGGTGATAACACACGGTCGTTTCCCGAGTTGGCTGACCCGCTGGGTGAGGCCCTGTACCAGTTGCGACTGGATGGGAGTCTCTATGCCCAGTCTGAGCTGACGGCACCCTGGGGCATGGACATGCCTGTGCTGCCGGGCAAGATGATGTTTCACATTCTCACGCACGGGGAATACTGGATACAGACCGGCAATGAAGACCCGGTACTGATTCGGGAGGGCAGTCTGGTTCTGCTGCCCAGAGGCAGGGGCCACCGACTGATGAGTGAGCCAGGTACCCCGGTCCGGAATTTTTTTGATCTGCCGGTGCAACGTCTGAGTGAACGTTATGAGAAACTCGCTTACGGCGGTGGCGGTCCTGCGACCAGTCTGACCTGTTGTGTCATGAGTTTTGACCTTGTCGCCGGGCAGCAGCTGGTGGATCAGTTGCCCGAACTGATTCATATCGACAGTTGGGAGTGTGGGGCAGATAAGTGGTTACAACACAGTCTCAGTCTGCTGGCACTGGAGGCCAGAGCGCACAGGCCCGGGGGGCAGACTATCATGGCCAACCTGGCAGACATTCTGGTGATACAGGCCATTCGTGCCTGGCTGGATAGGCTGCCGGATACCCAGACCGGTTGGTTGGCAGCCTTGAAAGACCCCTTTGTTGGTCGCTCTCTGTCGGCCATCCATCAAGCGCCGCAGAAGCCCTGGACTGTGGAAAGTCTGGCGCGCGAAGCCGGACTGTCGCGGGCGGGTTTTTCCGCCCGCTTTACGGAGCTGGTGGGCGAGCCAGTATTCCGGTATTTGACCCGCTGGCGCATGCTGGTGGCGCGAAACCGGCTGATGCAGGAGCGAATCAGCCTGGGGGAACTGGCGGAGCAACTGGGCTATCAGTCAGAAGCCGCTTTTTCCCGGGCCTTCAAGCGCACACTCGGCGTGTCGCCGGGGGCCGTTCGTAAATCGGTCGGCCCGGCTCCGGCTTAAGGCCATCCATATTTTTCAACAAAGGCTTCTGCGCTGAGGTCCCGGAAATCATACAGGCGGCTCTGCATGACCTCAGCGGGCCAATCCCACCAGGCCAGGCGGTTCAGGCTCTCGCAGACGGCTACCGGGAACCGGTAACGGATAACCCTGGCGGGCACGCCTCCCACTATGGCGTAGTCCGGTACATCCCGCGAAACAACAGCACCCGCGCCGATGACGGCACCGTTGCCAATCGTCACACCGGCCAGAATGGTAGCGCCGTGACCAATCCAGACATCATGTCCGATGTGAACCGGGCTGGCGGCCCGCCAGTCAAAAAAGGATTCGTCGTCTTCCCCCCAGCCATACAGTTCACTGCGATAGCTGAAGTGGTGCATGGCGGCCCTTTCCACCGGGTGATTCCCTGGATTGATGCGGGTATGGGCGGCAATCGAACAGTATTTTCCGATGGTGGTGTTGATGACATCGGCGTCATTGCCGATATAGCTGTAGTCACCGAAACGGCAGTTCGACAGTTTGGTTCTTGCACCGACTTCATTGGCAAATCCGAACTCGACATCGGAAATTTCTGTCTCCCCGTGCAGGGTCGGCTCGGCACCGAGTCGGACGGGTGTGATGCTTGGGCATTCGCTCATACCGGTATGGCCTCCACTATCTGACGTTTTATTTGCTGCCTGTCCCTGGCGATTTGTATGTTTGCCGGCAGTTCACGGGCCAACAACCAGCAATCCATTTCGTGGCTCAGATGGGTGAGCCAGGTGGTCTGGGGGTTCAGGTCAGCCGCGATCTGCGAGACCAGGTTCCAGTCGTTGTGGTTTCTCGGTGCTGACTCCTGGGGCGGGTGTGTGCAGTCCAGAATCAGGTCCTTTATGGCCACTTCCTGCAGGCGCTCGCGGGTGTGCGGCGGAAGACCTACGGTGTCGGTGAGGTAGGCCAGATGGTAATCTCCTTGGGTAACAAGATAACCGAGGGTGGGGCGAGAGTGTTTCAGCGGCAGGGGCTCAATGATCCAGGAGCCGATGCGGACTGGTATGAAGGGTTCCAGAGGGGGCTGAAAGTCCAGGCAACCCGGATGTTTGTAGAGGTCATCACAACCCCGTTTGTCATCAGGCCCATAGACCGGCAAGGCCTGTGCCGGACCCCACCGCATCGGAAAGAGGCCGGCAACGTGATCCATGTGATAGTGGGTCAGCAGAATGGCATCCAGTTCACCGGGATGGAATCGCAGCCGAAGATCGGCAAGCCCCGCATCAATCAGCAGCCGGTCTTTACCCTTTTCCAGCAGCAGGCAGCTGGGGTGTCGCTGGAAGCCGGGGTGCTGGCGGGCAATCTCACAGGCAGCGCAGTGACAACCATAACAAGGCACACCGGCGGCATCCCCGGTGCCCAGAAAAGTAAACTGTAAAGTCTCCCTGTTCATTCCTGTGCCTGTATGTAGCGGATCAGCTGGGCTTTGGTATTCGCCAGTGTGCCGTTGTTGTCGAGTTCGAATACATCGTCGGGTTGCCAGGGGCGCTCGGCCACCTGCAGCCGGGACAGCCTTGCCTCAATGGCAGCGCTGTTTTCCCGGCCACGCTGTGTCAGGCGTTGTCGCAGGGTCTGCGGGCTCACAGAGACCAGAATCGGACGCAGTGTGCCCTGGTAGCGCTGGCGCGCCTCCGGGTAATACGCGCGTGAACCGTTGACCAGTACGTGAAAACCCTGTTCCAGCCACAGGTCGGCTTCAATGCCGATGCCATAGAGTGTGTCGTGGGCTTCCCAGGCCATGGCAAACAGCCCGGATTGCTGTCGCAGCCTGAAATCCGGTTTCTCAATGGCCACGTGATTTTCGCCGCCTGCCTGCGCCGGCCGGGTAATGTAGCGATGCGCAATCAGACACGATGCAGATTCCGCCAAGTACTGTCGACAGGAGTCCAGCAGACTGTCTTTGCCGCTGCCGGAGGCGCCCATCAGATAGAACAGCAGACCACCCATCTCAGAAAATACGCTGGCCAAGTTTCCAGGCCTGCCGGATATGCGGGTGGCCTTCAGCATCACAACTGACCCAGAGCAGGTCGCCCCGTTTGCCCGGACTGAGGCTGCCCCGGTCAGTGAGCCCCACACTTTCGGCGGGTGTCAGGCTGACCGTCTGTATGGCGGTGGGCAGGTCATAGTGGTTGTCTTCTTCTACAAGGCGAAATGCCGCATCCAGCAGGCTGCCGGGGTAGTAGTCGGAAGACAGGATGTCGAGAACGCCTTCTTTGGCCAGATCCGCCGCGGCGACATTGCCGGAGTGCGAGCCGCCCCGGACAATGTTCGGAGCCCCCATCAGCACCTTCATGCCGTTGCGGTGCGATAGCCTGGCTGCCTCAAGGGTGGTCGGAAACTCGGCCACGGACATGCCGAAGCCGGCCGATTCCTCCACGTGCGCTTCAGTCGCATCATCGTGGCTGGCCATCGGCAGGCCACGCTCCTGGCAGAAGCGCGTGATCTGCTCGCGGTAGGGGGCGCTGAATCGCTGGCTGGCAGCGACCTGCCGCTCAATGAAAGTCTCCAGTGCTTCGTCGGAGAACCCATATTTGCCCTGGTAGTATTCGCGGTACTTATCCGGGTTGGCGAACTGTCTCTGGCCCGGCGAGTGATCCATGATGGATACCAGTCTGACAAAGGGCTCGTTGACCAGTTCCTCAAACAGGGGCAGGGCCGATTCGCAGCTGACTTCACAGCGTAAGTGCAGGAAGTGATCGGCGCGGTGATGGGCGTTGTCGTTAGCTTTTTTCAGAGCCTCCACCATGGTTTTCAGATGTTGTTTACGCAGACTGCCCTGGATGACGTCGCCCAAGGAAATGGCATCGAATACGGTGGTGATGCCGGCCGCCACGACCTGGCTGTCATGCGCGATCGTGGCAGGCTTGGCGGGCCAGGTGACGCCCGGCCGTGGGCTGAAATGTTTTTCCAGGTTGTCAGTGTGCAGCTCGACCAGACCCGGTATCAGGTAGGCACCTTCACAATCATGGCCACCAGGGGCGCTGCTGTTTCCTGTGCGGATATCGCTGATATGACCGGTTCTGTCCACATGGAGGCTGCCATTGATCACACGATCCGGGGTCACGATGCGGGCATTGATGAAATGCATCTCGGGGACTGTCTTCATACGATTCTTCCTTGTCTGATTTCCACTACGCGGTCAGCAATGGCATCGCGAGTGGCTTCATCGTGAAAAATACCCAGCAGGGCTGAGCCGCGTTGCTTGGCTTCCTTCATCAGTTCCAGAACCACCTCACGATTCCGGGCATCCAGCGAGGCAGTCGGTTCATCCAGCAACAGAATGGGGTAATCAACAATAAAGCCGCGGGCGATGTTCACCCGTTGCTGCTCACCGCCTGAAAAGGTGCCGGGAGCCAGGGTCCAGAGGGTGGCAGGCAGGTTTAGCCGCTCGAGCATCTTCCGGGCTCGTTTGAGGGAGTCTGCTTCGCTGATGCCTCTGGCCTGCAGCGGCTCTGCCACCACCTGCTCGGCGCTGACCCTGGGAATGACCCTGAGAAACTGGCTGACGTAACCAATGATCTGGCGCCTGGCCTGCAGGATTTCTCTGGGCTGTGCCTGTGACAGGTCGAGGAAGGGGGCATCCGCAGCCCCCCGGATGCGGACATGGCCTCCATCAACCAGATAGTTCGCATACAGGGAGCGCAGCAGGGTACTTTTGCCGCTGCCCGAGGCGCCCTGCAGGGCCACACATTCGCCGGGAGAGACCTGCAGGTTGATGCCTTCCAGGGCATTGATCAATTGGCCCCCCTGCTGATGCAGCGTGAACTGCTTGTTGAGTGCCTGGACATCAATGAGGGCATCAGAAGGCCGGGGTTCGGGGCGCGCGATCGGGTTCATGGGGTGAGTACCGAAGAAACAAGAAGCTGGGTATAAGGGTGCTGAGGGTCATCCAGTATCTGGTCGGTCAGGCCCGACTCAACCACCTGGCCCTCTTTCATCACCATCAGCCGGTCGGCCAGCAAACGGGCGACCGCCAGATCATGAGTGACAATAATGACCGACAGATCCAGGGACACCACCAGGCGCCGCAGCAGATCAAGCAGTCGCGCCTGAACCGACACATCCAGCCCTCCGGTCGGCTCGTCCATGAACAGCAGTCGGGGTTCGGAAACCAGGTTCCGGGCGATCTGCAACCGCTGCTGCATGCCCCCGGAGAAGGTACGGGGCTGGTCATCGATACGCGATAGCGGTATTTCCACCGCATCCAGCCACTTTCTGCCGGCTTCACGCAAACGGCCGAAATGGCGCTCGCCCTGGGCCATCAGGCGCTCACCGATGTTGGCGCCGGCACTGGCGCGCAGGCGCAGCCCATCCCTGGGGTTCTGGTGAATGAAGCCCCAGTCGGTGCGCAGAAGACGCATCTGTTCCCCTTCACTGAGGCTCTGCAGATTCAGTACGTCACCCTGGCGGTCTCGATAGTGGATGTAACCGCTCTGCGGCGGCAGGTTGCCTGCCAGGGTGTGCAGCAAGGTTGTTTTGCCTGAGCCGGATTCACCCACCACCCCCATGACTTCACCCGGGTAGAGTTCGAAGCTGACGTTTTCGCAGCCTTTGCCCGGTGCATGCAGGTGGGACAGCTGGTGTACTTCCAGTAATGGCAGGGTATCCCCGGATGCTCCGGGGGGCTGTCCTTGCTGCTGACCCGGGGCGGAAATGATGGCATTCATGAGGCGAGCTCCTCCTTCCTGACTTCAGAAGAAGACTGCGTAAGTCTTTTTTGTCTTTTTTGGCAGTAGTCTGTATCGGAACACACAAACAGGCGTGACCCTTCATCGTCGGTAATCACTTCATCCAGAAAGCTGTCGGTGGCCCCGCAGAGGGCGCACTGTTCATCCCATTTCTGGACTTCAAAGGGAAAGTCTTCAAAGTCCAGGCTTTCGACCCGGGTGTAAGGGGGCAATGCATAGAGTCGCTTTTCCCGGCCCGCGCCAAAGAGTTGCAGGGCCGGGCTCATATGCAGCTTCGGGTTGTCGAATTTCGGGATGGGTGAGGGGTCCATCACATAGCGCTGATTGACCATGACCGGGTAGGCGTATGCGGTCGATACGTGACCGTATCGGGCGATGTCTTCATAGAGTTTAAGGTGCATCACGCCATAGTCCTCAAGCGCATGCATGCGTCGGGTTGCGGTCTCACTGGGTTCAATAAACCGCAGCGGCTCCGGAATGGGGACCTGATACACGAGGGTCTGGCCGGCCTTCAGGGGCGTTTCCGGTATACGGTGACGGGTCTGAATGACATCCGCTTCCTCGGTTATCAGGGTGCTGCGAATGCCTGCTGTGCGCTCGAAAAAGCGCCGGATGCTGACCGCGTTAGTCGTATCATCTGCGCCTTGGTCTATCACTTTCAGGCAGTCATCGGGCCCCAGAATGCTCGCAGTGACCTGAATGCCGCCGGTGCCCCAGCCATAGGGAAGTGGCATTTCCCGCCCGCCGAAGGGAATCTGGCAGCCAGGAATGGCGATACCCTTGAGTATCGCCCGCCGGATCATTCGCTTGGTCTGTTCGTCCAGATAGGCAAAATTGTAGGCTTCGTCCTGTCCGGGCCTGTCTGTCATTCCTGATTCTCCTTTCGCAGCCGCCGTAACAGTTCCAGTTCAGACTGGAAATCGACGTAATGGGGCAGTTTGAGGTGGCTGACAAAACCGGAGGCTTCCACATTGTCGCAGTGGGAAAGTACAAACTCTTCCTGTTGCGCAGGGCTATCGGCAGATTCATCAAACTCACCGATACGCAGGGAGCGATCGACCAATGCCATGGCCATGGCTTTGCGTTCATTGTTTCCGAAGACGAGACCGTAGCCGCTGCTTAACCGGGCCTTGCCGTCGGCCTGAACGCTGAACTGATTGACCATGCAGCATTCTGTCAGCTCCAGATCGCCGATATCTATTTCAAAGCCGAGTTCTTCCGGCACGATGCACAGGCTGACCAGACCCTGGCGGATTTCTCCGGCGAAGGGGTGGTTGCGACCATAGCCGCGCTGGGTTGAATAACCCAGTGCCAGAAGAAAGCCTTCGTCCCCGCGTGCCAGCGCCTGCAGGCGGGTTCGCCGATCGGTCGGGTATTCAAGCGGGTCGCGGCTCAGATCCGGGGCGGGACTGTTGCTTTCCCCGGCAAGGGTTTCCATGAGGTCCTGCTGGCGCAACAGCGACGCGACAGAGGGCGTGCCTTCGGCAGGGCTGTAAGGTCGCTGCGTTTCAGGGGCGGTCTCGTCGGTTGCTGACGGCTTGTCTTGGGCATCTTCTGTGACGTCCCCGTCCGCCATCAGGCGGAAATCCAGCAAGCGATGCGTGTAGTCATAGGTCGGGCCGAGCAGCTGTCCACCGGGCAGGTCCTTGAAGGTGGCGGAGATCCGACGCTCCAGGCGCATACCGGTGATATCAACCGGCACACCTGTGGCCAGTCTGGGCAGGGTGCTACGGTAAGCCCGGATGAGAAAAACGGCTTCGACCAGATCGCCCTGGGCCTGTTTGATGGCAAGCGCTGCCAACGGAGGATCATACAGGCTGCCTTCGGCCATGACCCGATCGACTGACAGTTTGAGCTGCTGCTCTATCTGACGGGTATCCAGAGCCTCGAGCGAGCGATCGCCGCGGCGCTTTTTGGCCAGCAGTTCGTGTGCGGCATCAATGGCTTTTTCACCACCTTTTACGGCAACATACATGCTTAGTTCTCCCCTTGTTCGCCTGCCTGCAGATCGGTGCTGCGGCTGATGGCCATCAGGGCGCTGCCGCAGGTGAACAGGAAGTCACAACCCAGCGGGAAACGCTCATGGTTCTGCTGCAACAGGTGAATCTGTTGTGGTTTGATGCTATCGATCGCAATTTTCCGGGAGTCGGCGATTCCCGGGCCGCTCAGGATCATGCCGTAACTGCTTGCCTGGGAGGGCAGTGAAGCCAGTCCCGGAACTTCGACTATCAGCGTACCGGACTGATAGGGGTGGGTTTCTGAGCCGGGGTTGAAGGGTTCCAGGCTCTCCAGTTCTTCCAGGGAAAGAAAGGCGAAACTCGCTGCTTTCGGTGCATCGACTATCGGGGCATCGCAATGGAATCTCAGGTTGGTCGCCAGTTCGCCCTGGCTCATTACCGGGCTGAGCCAGACCGGAGTATCCTGATCGAGCAGTGTCAGCGCGACCACAAAGGCGGCAGACAAGGGGTTCAGCATGCCACTGGATAGCTGGTCCTTTCCGGGATAAATCCCGGAGAGATCGGTCAGGTTGCCCGGTTCGGCCAGAGCCCGCATGATCTGTCGGAAAGCCGCCTGGGCATCCAGTACCGGATCGTTGAACGGACGCCACAACTGACGGGTGTTCAGGGCCTTGCTCATGCGGTTTCTCCTCTGACGAGGGTGAAGAAGTCTACCCGGGTGCGCTGAACACGGTGATCGCGCTCGACCTCTTGTTCCTGTAGTTGCCTGCGGATGGGGTGCAGCAGCTCTTCGAGAATCCGGCGGTACCAGCGCTCATCCTGCAACAGGGCATCCAGCAAGGCTGCGTGCAGAGCCAGGGTCTTCTGCCGGCCTTTCACACAGGCATAACCATGAGTGCCTTCTTCCAGAGCCACACTGCATCGGGTGACGGTAACCTCACCCAGGTTGAAAGCGGGGCCGTCCCCCCCTATCCGGCCCTGAACCATGGCCAGGCCAATCTCAGGGGCTCGTAACAGGCTCCACGACGGAGCCCCTTCCAGGCTTTCCCAGTAGTGCTTAAGCTGTTTTGCATTGGCACGTGCCAGGGTTTTCATCCATTCTGCCCTGAGCGCTTGTTGAGTCATCTTTTGGCCTTCCTTCCT
>JAUIAZ010000434.1 GCA_030427465.1 Gammaproteobacteria bacterium
TAGGTGAGTGGGAGGCGATGTCCCGATTTCGTCACATGCGTGAGTCCGATCTGGCTGCGGTCCTGAAAGTGGAGCGCGGAGCTTATTCTCATCCCTGGAGTGAGGCAAGCGTACGTAACTGTCTTGGTAACAGCCAGGACAGCTGTTGGGTTCTGCTTTCTCCTGAAGAACCAGAGGAGATCATCGGACATGCAATTTGTAGCGTAATTTTCGACGAAGGTCATGTGCTGAATCTGTGCATAGCCCGTGACTGGCAGCGGCAGGGTTTCGGGCGGCTTCTTCTGGACCATATCCATGACCAACTGCAGAAAGAGGGCGCTGAAAAGATTTTCCTGGAAGTTCGCTCCGGAAACCGTGCGGCCTACCAGCTGTATTTGTCACGAGGCTACCGTCAGGTGGGTGTACGCAAAAACTATTACCCGGCAGCGGAAGGGCGAGAAGATGCACTGGTGCTGCAAAGGGGCGGTTTGGAGTTGATGGAGTAACGGTATATGTATTGTGCAGGTATAGACCAGACGCTGCCGCTGCTTTCCGCTTTGGTGCTTTGCCTCATTTTATACGCCCGCTTTCTTGGCGCCAGGCTCTGGAACACGCTGGTGCGAGCCGAAATGCTGCACATTCATCTGCTCGGTGGAGGCACCCTGTTCCTGACGCTGTTGTGGACCCTGCAGTTTTCAACGGATTTTGGTCTGGGATTGCGCTTTCTGGGAGTCACTGTCGTGACTCTGATGCTGGGTGCGGATCTGGCCATCACGGCAGGCCTTGCGGCAGCAACAATTCATGCTTTGCTGCACGAGTGGTCTCTCGCCGAATTCTGCCTGTTTGCACTGATCAGCGTTTTCCTTTCGGTCTTGATCA
Source organism: Gammaproteobacteria bacterium (assembly GCA_030427465.1). Lineage (GTDB taxonomy): Bacteria > Pseudomonadota > Gammaproteobacteria > Pseudomonadales > Oleiphilaceae > JADJWY01. The sequence continues at coordinate 859 of JAUIAZ010000434.1, forward strand.
GTCACAGCCTGGTACTGATTGAACAGCGAACCCGCTCCGGTAACTTTTTCCTTTATATCATGCTCTGTGGTTTCGCCGGAGCGATGGTGACTATCCTGGTATCGGTAACGGCAGGCCTCATGCTCTGCTATGGCTTGCAGGCCGAACCCTGGTCGCGTGATCATCAACTGGTACTTCAGTACCTGCCTCTGATTGCCCTGCCAGAAGGTATCCTCAACGGCATGCTGATTACCGGCTTCCTGGTTTTCAAGCCGCATTGGGTGCGGAGCCTTCAGGAAAACCGCTACGACAAGCGCTAATGCTTGTCCCTGAGGGTGCTAAAGCGCCAGCCAGTGCAAGCTGACTAGCGCACGGAAAACTTGGGGTACTGATATTTGTCTGTCCATTGTATCCTCCATGAATATCTCGAACACACTCCATTTTACGCTCCGTATGGGAGCGTCGCTTCTCTTACTGAGTTACCTGCAAAGCTGGTTGCAGGTCATACAGCGTAGGATCGACTTCTATGCCGCCTCTTCGCAGGCAACTGAGCGCATAGGGATGGCCCTTCACAACAAAAACAGGCGCCCCTTGTTGATCGAAAACCAGATTGCCCTGATAAGCCATTTCATGTCCAACCGTCCACCCGGTTGTGTTCGCCAGCATCTGAACTTCCGGATCTGTAAAGATCTGACCTTTACTCGCCAATTCGTGTGCTACCGTCCAGCCTTCTTTTGATGGAATTTTCAGAATAGCCGGGTCGTTGTAGACTTCACCTTGGTCAACCATTGCGTGAGCCAGAGTTTTGCCCCAGCAGTCGGTAATGCCTAAAGTTGCTGGGTCTGTAATACGGTGGCCTTTTCGAACCATCAATGCGCCGACCGTTAAGGATTCGCTGGTGCACAGTCTTTGAATGTCGGGATCCTTAAAAGCATGTCCGTGCAGCGCCATTTCGTGGGCCACGGTCCAGCCGAAGTCATCAGCCTGCCTCAGCACAGTCGCTTCACTGAAACGATGTCCCTTTTCGGCCAAACGGTGCGCGAAAGTTGCATGCGGAGACCGGTCTTCGCGAAGAGACAGTGTGGCCAAATCGGTCAGTGATTGCCCGAGGCCGGCTTGCACCAGCGCAGTTTTAAAGTCCATTCAGGAGTTCCAGCTTCGCTTCAGGCTTATCATTCATTCTTCCTGTGGTTCAAGCTTGTTGACGAAGTCGTCTATGCTGGTGGCAATAACAATTTCACGATTAGGGATATTGAAAAAGTCTTTATTATAGTCATCAGGCAATAAGATATTTTCATCCATTCGCCACAAGATCTGTCCTTTCAGGGGGCCACTCAGTATTAAACAGAAAATTGTGTGGCCGCCGTCCGCAGAGGCTATTGGCAGCAGGTTCTTGCTCAACCAACCCTCTTCTACATATTCTTCATACTCCAAGTGAGCCAGTGTTCCATAGTCGCGCCTTTCATCGAAGCATAAATTGTAAATCAACTCGATCTGACAGATTCCCTCGAAATATCCAGGCTTAGGCGTTGATCCAGCTCCGTTGTTTTTTAGAAACTGGATGTATTCATCAGGCAAACTGTAGCCATAGCGTGCTTTAAATATTGCCGCTTGTTCATCGTAATCCGGTTTGGATCTTAGGGTGTTATATCGAATCATTTAAAGCGTCCTTTGTTAAGGATAGTTATCGAAATACGAACGGCCACCAGAGTGTTTGAACTGTTTATGCAATTGGAAGTCCACAAGCTCCATTCCCTTGCCATCCGGGCTGTGGTGCCAGACCCATTTCTGTTCACCATCGGCATCGTCGGTGTCATTGTCGCCATACTCGCCAGCGCCTTTCGTATCCTGCGCGAATACGAACGGGGCGTGGTGTTCATGCTCGGACGCTTCTAAAGCGTCAAGGGGCCGGGGATGATCATCATCATTCCCGGCATTCAGCAGATGGTGCGCGTGGACCTGCGCACCCTGGTGCTGGAT
>JAUIAZ010000063.1 GCA_030427465.1 Gammaproteobacteria bacterium
CCCGCTTGTGGACTGAACGTACCGCGTTAAAGACATCATCCGCACCCGGGTCCAGCTTGCCCAGTTTCTGCAACTCATGAGCGAATATGTTCAACAGGACTTCAGAGTCGGAATTTGTGTTGATATGTCGCAGGTCCGTGCGGAAGATATCGCGCGCCAGTTCCTCGGTGTTGGTCAGGTTCCCGTTATGCGCCAGTGTGATGCCGTAGGGGGAATTGACGTAGAACGGCTGGGCCTCAGCAGAACTGGAGCTGCCGGCGGTCGGATAGCGGACGTGCCCGATACCCACATGCCCCGCCAGACGCATCATGTGGCGGGTCCGGAACACATCCCGAACCAGCCCATTGTCTTTGCGCAGGAAGAACCGCTCATTCTGAAAGGTCACGATGCCCGCTGCATCCTGGCCCCGGTGTTGTAGCACAGTCAGGGCGTCATACAACTCCTGGTTCACCGTGTTCTTGGCTACGATGCCCACAATGCCGCACATGATCGACTCTCCTTAAGCTTGCTTCAAAAAGGCGGCCAAAGGGTCGCCAAAGACCGAGCGAGACCATTTTTCCAGCGTCTCAAACTGGGGAATCAGAGCCGATTCCGACCACCAGGGATCAGAAGTCAGCGGCGTCATCCGTAAAACGGCTATCGTAACCACAACCAGCACCGCGCCCCGGAAGGCCCCAAACACCATTCCTAGCACACGATCGGTACCCGTCAAGCCGGTAGCCTTGACCAGGGTGGCCAGCAAGGTGCTCAACAGAGAACCGATGATCAGGGCGGCCACGAACAGAATCACGAAACCAATGAGCAGGCGCAGCGAGGGCGTTTCTATCGTTCCCTCTAGAAGCACCGCCATCTTGCCGTAAAAAAGCCGTGCCACCACAAAAGCCAAAACCCAGGTTGCCAGTGACAGCGCTTCGCGAACGAACCCCCTCACCAGGGAAACCAGTGTCGACACAGCCAGTATGCCAAGTATGGCCCAATCCGCCCAGTTCAAGCCCGTCATGCCTGCCCGCAGTCCTTATCCGAAAAAGGCGCCATCATACCAGAACGACCTCTAACAGCAATGCCTCAGGGGGCCGGCCGATAGGCGACCACCAGCGACTTGACCTTGTATTTGCTGTCCAGTCGCTTTTTGGCTGCCTGCGCACTTCTCTCATCCAGAAAGGGCCCGGCAAACACACGAACCAGAGCCTGGTTCTGTGCGTTGCGGTAGTCCTGGATAAAACCGCCATCAGAAGAAGCCATCAGTTCGTTGCGTATACGGTAGGCACTCTCACGGTTCTTGAAAGTGCCGACCTGCACTGCCCACCCTTCGGTTATGGCAACCGGCTTCTCCACGGGAGGCGCTTGTCTTTTCTCGGGTTTTTCCGGTTTTTCTGCCTTTTCTTCTGTGCGAGCGACAACCGTTGCGGTTTCCGGGGACTTTGCTTCCAGGGAACTGGCTGTGTCGGCAATATCAGCCGCTTCAAGCACCGGCGCTGTGCCAGCTGCAATCCGGGATGATTCTTCTTCAGCCGGCCTGGGCGAAGCGACCTTTTCTTGAAAACGCTTTTCACTCTCCCGGGAGATGTCCTCCATGGAAAACTTCGGGACCACCGGCTCAGGTGGTATCTCCTGCAGGCGTCTCTCCTCAACCTGATGAGGCCGCTCCAGAATCATGGGCAGGAAGATGATGGCCAGAGAGACCAGCACCACTGCGCCGATTATGCGTTGCTTCGCATCCATTAAACCTTTTTCTCCACTTGTGTCGGTGGCAAGGCCCGCATGACCTCTTCCACTACATGAAATGACCCAAAAGCCACCGTCAGGGCCTGACTGTCTCTGGCCGACACCTCAAGGGCCTCATTTGCATCGCCGCAGCATATCACGTCAGTCGATGGCAGCGCCGCCTGGAGTCGTTGCAATGTCGCCCCGCGTGGAACGTCCAAGCCCCAGATCACCCATTGGTCTATCTGGTCTCTCAGCTCAGTCACCACACCTTCGATGTCCTTATCCGCCAGCGCTGAAAACAGGGCGATCACTTTCTGCCCGGGCACCCGCAAAGCGCTCAGTTGGTCGTGCAAAAACCGGGCGGCTTGCCGGTTGTGCCCGACATCCAGATACAGGGCCCGTTCTCCCGGAATGGCCTGAAACCGGCCGGCCATGCTCAAACCGGACAAAGCCGCATGCACCGATCCCGAACCAATAGGTAGTTCCAGAGCAACATAAGCCTGTAATGCACAGGCCAGGTTAGACAGCGGCAGCCGGGTAGAGGCCAGACCGGAAAAGCTCTTGGGCTCCTTCTGAAGGTTTACAGTGAACCGCAGCCCTTCCCCCTCTTTTCCCGCCGTGAAATCCTGCTGAAAACGGAGTACCGGCGCCTGCAGGCGCTCTGCTTCAGCCAGCACCGATTCCGGGGGGCTTTCTTCGCCCAACACGACCGGCTGCCTGGCCCGCATCACACCCGCTTTTTCCCGGCCAATCTTTTCCCGGGTGTCACCCAGCCAGTCCTGATGATCCAGATCCACTGTCGTGATCACCGCGATATCCGGATCAATCACGTTGACAGCGTCCAGACGACCTCCCAGGCCAACCTCAAGAATGGCGATATCAGGAGAATGCAAGGAAATCAGCTTCAGTGCAGCCAGCGTCGTGTATTCGAAATAGGTAAGCGAAACATCCTGCCGGGCCCACTCTACTTCATCAAAGGCACTGACCCACTGGTCCGGCAGGCTTTCCTCGCCATCCAGACGCAATCTTTCCGTGAACCGGAGAATGTGGGGAGAGGTGTAGCAGCCGGTGCTCAGATTGTTCGCTCTGGCCAAGGCTTCCAGCGCACGGCAGGTGGAGCCTTTCCCGTTAGTGCCTGCAACAGTTACGATGTGAGAAGCAATCTGCGGTTTCGGTATCAGTCGGGCAAGTACGACTTGGACCCGATCGAGCCCGAGCTCGATGGAAGCGGGATGAATGGCCTCTATGCGCTGAAGCCACTGATCAAGGGTCATTGAGGCTCAGGGCCCTCTTGGGTGCCATCCGCAGCCGGAGCTTCGATCTGCTCCTGAATATCAGCTGAGTCATCAATGACCAGGGGGGCTTCATCCGCCTTTGGCGTAGGCAGCCCCATCAGCTTGGCCAGGATACGGGCGAGGCGGTCACGCATTTCATGACGGTGCAGAATCATATCCAGAGCCCCATGCTGCAGAAGGAACTCGCTGCGCTGAAACCCTTCGGGCAGTTTTTCGCGCACGGTCTGCTCAATGACGCGAGGCCCGGCAAAGCCTATCAATGCATTGGGCTCCGCAATATTGAGATCTCCGAGCATGGAAAGACTGGCGGAGACCCCCCCGAAAACAGGGTCAGTCATCACTGAAATGTAGGGCAGCCCCTCCTGCTTCAGGCGCTCAAGAGCCGCTGCGGTTTTTGCCATCTGCATCAGTGACAGCAGTGCCTCCTGCATACGGGCACCGCCACTGGCAGCAAAACAGACGAGGCCCCGGCGCTCATCCAGACACAGATTCACAGCCTGAACAAACTTTTCGCCGACAACCGCGCCCATCGAGCCACCCAGGAAATTGAACTCGAACGCTACCGCCACCACAGGTACCCCTTCCAGCGTACCTTTCATGGCAATCAGAGCATCTTTTTCTTCGGTCAGCTTCTGGGCCTGCTGAATACGCTCACGATATTTTCGGGTATCCCGGAACTTCAGCTTATCGGACGGCTCAAGTTCGGCAGCGATTTCCTCGCGGTCATCTGCATCCAGGAACAGATCGAGACGCCGTCTTGCCGTGATCCGCATGTGATGTTCACACTTGGGACAGACTTCCAGATTTTTTTCGAGTTCAGGCCGGTAAAGAACCGTGAAGCACTTAGGACATTTTTTCCACAAGCCCTCAGGGACACTGCTTCTCTGTTCTTCCTTGCGGTCCCCCATCCCGGGGATCAGCTTTTCCAGCCAGCTGCTCATGCGTTATCCATGGCCTCGCGAATGCCTTTGATGAATGAGTGGACACTGGAATGCAATTGGTCATTGTTGCCACCATGATCAGCCACCAGCTGAACCAGCGCGCTTCCGACGATGACACCGTCTGCAATCCGGGACACTGCCGCCGCAGAGCCAGCATCTTTTATACCAAAGCCCACGCAAAGTGGCATATCCGTTTTGTTACGGATTCCAGCCAGATGCTTCTGGACATCATCAACATCCAGCGTGGCTGCGCCGGTAACGCCTTTCAGGCTGACGTAGTAAATGTATCCGCTGCCATACTGCGCTGCCGCTCCGATTCTCTCTTCAGTCGTGGTCGGTGCAATCAGAAAAATGCTGTCCAACTGATGCTCGCGGTACAGCGGAACCACGTCCTCCGCTTCCTCCGGCGGTAAATCCACTGTCAGCACCCCGTCAACACCGACTTCAACCGCCCTTTCGGCAAAGGCCTGCATTCCCATGGCTTCCATTGGGTTGAGGTACCCCATCAAGACAACCGGGGTTTGCTGGTCGTCTTCACGGAAAGCCCTGACCGCTGCCAGCACGTCTTTCAGAGAGGTGTTGTGCTCCAGCGCCCGTTCACAGGCCAGCTGGATAACCGGTCCGTCCGCCATGGGATCAGAAAATGGCACACCCAGCTCGATGATGTCAGCACCCGCATCACGCAGGGTTTTCATCAGCTCAGGTGTCACTGCCGGTTTGGGATCACCGGCCGTAATATACGGAATCAGGGCCTTCCGACCCTGTTCTTTCAAGCGTTCAAAAGTTGACTGAATTCGATTCATGAGTTGTCGGTTCCACGACTCTAGAGTTTCATATTCTGCAAGTTAGCCACAGTGTGGATGTCTTTGTCACCGCGGCCGGAAAGGTTCACCACAATCACCTGATCGCGATCCATGTCTTTAGCCATCTTGATTGCGTGGGCAATGGCGTGGCTGGTTTCCAGCGCCGGCATGATACCCTCCACACGGGTCAGTCGATGGAAGGCATCGAGCGCTTCTTCGTCGGTGGCAGCCACGTATTCAGCGCGCCCGATGTCCTTCAGCCAGGCATGCTCGGGCCCAACGCCCGGGTAATCCAGACCCGCTGAAATACTGTGGGTGCCCTGAATCTGACCATTCTCGTCTTCCATCAGGTAAGTTCGGTTTCCATGCAACACCCCCGGGCGACCTGCACTGAGCGGAGCGGCATGTTGTCCGGTTGCCAGGCCATGTCCGCCGGCTTCCACCCCGATCAGGCGCACGGCGGAATCCGGAATGAAGGGGTAGAACATGCCGATGGCATTGGACCCACCCCCCACACAGGCTACCAGCGCATCCGGCAGACGCCCGACTTTTTCCATACACTGGATGCGGGTCTCCCGACCGATGATGGCCTGAAAATCACGAACCAGCATGGGATAGGGGTGCGGACCGGCGACGGTTCCAATGATGTAGAAAGTATTGTCAACGTTGGTTACCCAGTCACGTAAAGCCTCGTTCATGGCATCCTTGAGGGTTCGCGTACCACTGGTCACCGGCCTGACTTCAGCCCCGAGCAGCTTCATGCGGTATACATTCAGCGCCTGACGCCGAACATCTTCTTCCCCCATAAAGACCACACACTCCAGGCCCAGTCGGGCAGCAACCGTCGCTGAAGCCACACCATGTTGTCCCGCGCCGGTTTCAGCGATAATGCGGGGCTTTTTCAGATACTTGGCCAGCAGCGCCTGGCCAATGGTGTTATTGACCTTGTGTGCGCCGGTATGATTCAGATCTTCGCGCTTGAGAAAGATACGCGCTCCACCGATCTGACGCGTCAAGCGTTCGGCAAAGTAGAGGGGAGACGGACGGCCTACATAGTCCGCCAGATCCTTGTCAAACTCTTCCCGGAAACGCCGGTCATTCTTGAGCCGGTCATATTCCTGCTCCAGTTCCAGGAGAGAGGACATCAGCGTCTCACTCACATAGCGGCCACCGTACTGGCCAAAATGCCCCCGCTTGTCGGGGAAATTGGCCAGGTACTCAGAATCCAGTTGCATGCTCACGCATCACCTCTCGAACAAATGCTTTTATCAATTCGTTGTCTTTCACACCACGGGCGGACTCAACACCGCCACTGACGTCAACAGCATACGGTTGGGTCTGCCGAATGGCCTTGCCCACATTTTCAGGGGTGAGCCCACCGGCCAGGATCAGTGGCTTACTGACGGGCTCCGGAAAGCGCGCCCAGTCGAATGCGCGGCCTGTACCGCCTTTCAGAACCGGGTCGTAGGCGTCCAGCAGAAGCCCGCGGGAATGCGGATACTGTGCTTCCGCAACTCTCAGGTCAAAACAGTCATTCACCCCTAGTGCTTTGTAGTAAGGGCGCTCAAAGCTGCTGCAGAACGCATCGTCTTCTTCCCCATGGAACTGAAGCATATCAAGCGGAACCTGCTCCAGGACACCCAGTACGTCACGCCTTGCGGGATTCACAAACAATCCGACAGAACTGACATAAGGCGGCAGGCCCGAGACGATGCGGGCGGCCATTTCCACTTCAACGGCACGAGGGCTTGGTGCGTAAAATACCAGACCGATGGCATCCGCTCCGGCTGCTACAGCGGCAGTTGCGGATTCCGGGCTACAGAGCCCACAAATTTTAACCCGTGTTCGCATGCTTCACTCTTGAAACCACTCAACGGGGCATTATAACCGAGCGCTCTGCCCAAGCCTAGGCGCGGCATTTATCTGCTGCCCTGTTCTCTGCTGCCGTGATCCGGCCCGGATGAACCTCTGAGCACCTGCGGGCCCAGGTCGAGAAGGGGCAAAGCATACCCGCGGGGATAATGGGCTCGGACAAAGAACAGCCCATTCGGCGGAGCGGTAACCGCCGCTGCACAACGATCTTTCTGTGCGAGTACCTCTGCCACCCAGAGGGGGGGCTGACGGCCATTCCCGACCTCAATCAGAACCCCCATGATATTCCTGACCATGTGGTGCAAGAAAGCGTTGGCCCTGATTTCGGTAACGACCACATCTCCGTCCCGCCAGACTGAAATATCCTGCATATTCCGGTAAGGCGTGCGTGATTGACACTCTGCATCACGAAAGGAACTGAAATCATGTTCTCCCAGAAGGAACTGCGCAGCCTCATGCATGGCACCGGCATCCAGAGGAGACCGAACCCAGGTCATACTGCGGAAGCCTATCGCCGGTCGGATCAAAGTGTTGCAGATGTAATAACGATAGGTTCTGGCTTCGGCGGTAAAACGGGCATGAAACTCATCACTCACTGGCCCCACCCAGCGGGCCGCAATGTCATCAGGCAAATGATGATTGGTGCCACTGACCCAGGCCTGGGCATTTCTCTCAGACTGCGTATCAAAGTGTACGACCTGGGCAACCGCATGCACACCGGCATCCGTTCTGCCCGCGCAGATCACTTCAACCGGATGATTGGCAATACGCCCGAGCGCCGACTCAAGACATTCCTGAACCGTCGGGGAAATATGTTTCTGGGATTGCCAGCCGTGGTATCGGGTGCCCTCATAAGAAACCACCATGACCAAGCGGCCTGGTGGTATCTTTCGGGTGTTATCCAGCGGGTAAGGTTTTTCGGTCACAGATCCTGAAGCAGTTTATTCGCCTCGTCCTTTTGCTCATCGCTGCCTTCTTCGGCTACTTCCTCAAGGATATCACGCGCTCCGTCTTTGTCACCCATTTCGATATAGGCACGCGCCAGATCGAGCTTGGTTGCAGCCTCATCCGTGCCAGACAGGAAGTCAAAATCCTCTTCCATATCTTCCACGAAATCATCCGCATCCCCGGTTGAATCAGCCTCAGAAAGAGCAACAGCCTCATCCGTCAGGTCTTCACTTACAGCCTCATCCAGACCGGAATCAGCATCGTCGTTAAGTTCGGCCAGGGCATCATCCAGTTCCGAGGACATCTGTTCGACATCGTCCAGACTGATATCAAGGTCGCTGTCATCCAGCTCCAGTGACAGATCTTCATCCGCCGCCACTTCCGGCGCTACCGGGGTGTCGCTGGCATCTTCCTCCAGGGCCTTGAATTCATCACTGATCTCGAAGCTTCCGCTGTGTGGTTCGGGACTGTCATCGAGATCCAGTCCGAGTCCGTCGTCCTTCTCATCGATGGAAAGATCCAGATCATCGGCACCTTCTACAGTATCCAGGTTGAACTCACTGTCCAGCCCCTGCTCAAGGGTTGCGTCCAATTCGCTGTCTGCCGCGTCCGGGAGGTCCTCCAGCTGGCCGCCGAGTTCATCTTCCACCGTATCGATGGCCTCTTGGAGGGCGTCATCACTTCCTTCGAGCGCAGGCTCTTCAAAACCTTTATCGAGGTCATCCCGATCACGTTCGTCATCCACTTCGATTTCACCAAGATCAAAGTCGATATCCAGATTGTCGTCTTCCACCGTATCGGACATGCCGACGGCATCATCCGGCACCTGTGTGGCATCCGGAACAGTTTCAATGGCATCCGGTCCGGCACCACCCATCAGTTGGCTTTCGAGATCATCCAGCGACAAGGAGCTATCCGCGAAGGCATCCGCATACTGGGCTTTCAGGCGATCCACTTCATCGCTGGTCGCAGCATCACCCAGACCGAGCAGAACTGCGGCAGAACTGTCAAACAATTCTTTATCGCCCTCTTCGCCTGCCACTTCCATGAGCTTGAGACGCGCAGAGTGATTATCCGGCTCTTTCTCCAACGCTTCCTTCAGAACTTTGGCCGCCTGATCATAGCGCTGATAGGTAATGTAAACCTCGGCTTCACTGATCGGGTCGGATTCGCTGTCTTCGGTTGTTGCCGCGAGTTGGTCACCTTCCTCGTCATCGTCAAAAGACAGACCGGAGACCAGATCATCGTCACCTCCTGCGTTCCCCTGTTTTTCCAGGTATTCGCTTTCCTTCCGGGCACTGTTACGGGACAGCATCCAGAGAATCAGTAGCAGAACAATGGCGCCTGCGCCCAAGGCAATCTGATAGACCACGTTGTTCTTGATCATATCTACCCAGCTTTCCTTCGGAGCCTCCTGAACCTCTGGCTCCGGCGACTTGATGCTGGGCTTTTCTTCCACGAAGGCCGGATCCCCTGCTACAGCCGCAGCGGCGGAATCTGCAGCTTCCGCTTGAGTCGGCTCATCAGCAGCGGACTGGGCCTCCTGTGAAGCCCCGTCACCTGAAGACACCACAGCCTCACCGGGTTCCGACACCTCAAGTTCCTCGACAGCAACCGCGGCGGGTTCCGTCATACTTTCATCCGGCATGGCCGCTTCGTCACCAAGTGTACCGGAGATGCCTTCTGCAGCCATCGAACCGTCATCCGGATCCACCGTGCCCTGCAAAGCCGCCAGCTGGTCATCTTTTAGGGCCAGCAAGCGTTGTAGTGTCTCAAGCTGGGATTCAAGATCCTCAACCCGCCCCTTGAGTTCGGTATTTTCGCGCTCGGCCTGATCCAGTTGCTCCATGGCAATAGCGGCCTGGGCGCCACCACGGCCACCAGCCTCCGCACCCGAGACGGTACCGCTGGGCCGCTCCTGGGCACCCTCACTGTCCACCACGATGCGTAGCTCGTCCCGTCGCAGCATACCGTCTTCCCGGGTAGCCACGGGCCCCTGGTCCGCGATATCCCGTCGCGCATCCACACGGGCAACGGGTGCCTGGTCACTGGCAAACGCCCGGTTTTGAGCACTGACATCTGCAACTGCCCGCCGGGAATCCACAACTCTGGCTTCATCTGTATTCGGGATGCGCAATACCTGCCCTGCCTTCAGGCGGTTTATATTGCCATCAATGAAGGCCTCGGGGTTTAGCCTCTGAATCGCCAGCATCATCTGCTGCGGGGTAATGGAAGGGTCAGGCCGGGTCTGCATGGCAATGGACCACAAGGTATCGTTGCGACCTGTCGGACCGTACTCACCTACCCCGCCAGTTCTGGCTGGCGTCGCAGCATCCGGCACCCGGGAGCCACCACCTTGCGTAGTCGCTGCCCTGGGCGCAGGCGCAGGGGAAGTGGCCGCCGCACTGGAGGATGCGCTAACGCCGGGCGTGCGCTCCTGACTGAAGGTGGGCGGATCAATCAGCAACGCGTATTCACGCAGCAACCGACCGGTCGGCCAGGTGACTTCCACCAGAAAATTCAGGAAAGGTTCGCGGACCGGTCGACTGCTGGTCACACGGATAATAGCATTGCCCCTTTGTGACCTCTCCACCTTGAATCTCAGGTCGGACAGAAAGTACACACGCTCAACGTCGGCCCTCAGGAATTCCTCCCGCGATGCCAGGGCCGTTATGATTTCCTGCTCAGTCAACTCGGCAACATTCACCAGTTCGATTTCTGCATTCAAAGGCTGATTGAGCGAAGATCTGACTGTGGCCTCACCCAGCCCCAGCGCGCTGACAAGCCCCGATGTCAGAGTCGATACCGTAAAAATCGCAGCGGTGAGCTTGCGTCTCATAAGCTTCTTCCTTCTTATGGCGACAGAGTGTGACTGCCGAGCGTGGTGTTGAACGTAGAATAAACTTTATAAATTGCTACTAAGTATTGATGACACTCGGAGTTTTGACAAGGAAGCCAGAAACTTTTGAATCGGAAGGAAAATCAGGGGAGCAGAAGAGCTCCCCAGGGATATCTGGTCGGTTGGTCAGAGACGCCCCAGAAGGATGTTCAACATGCGACGCAGGGGTTCAGCTGCCCCCCACAAAAGCTGATCGCCTACGGTGAAGGCACCCAGATACTCTCCACCCATGCTGAGTTTACGCAAACGGCCTACCGGAATTTCCAGAGTACCGGAAGCATAGGCCGGAGTTAACTGGCTCACTGTGCTCGGCTTGTCGTTAGGGACAACCTTGACCCACTGATTGCTCTCCCGGATGGCCGACTCGATGTCGCTCAGTGGCACGTCACGCTTCAACTTGATCGTAATCGCCTGGCTGTGGCTGCGCATGGCGCCAATGCGGACGCACAACCCATCAATTGGAATCTGCTGATCTGCACCCCGACCCAGAATCTTGTTGGCTTCAACCTGCGCTTTCCACTCTTCGCGGGTCTGCCCATTATCCATGGCCGAGTCTATCCAGGGAATCAGGCTGCCTGCCAGTGGCACACCGAATTCATCCACCGGCAACTCGGAGTTGCGCAGACAGGTCGCCACCTCACGGTCAATGTCGAGAATCGCAGAGGAAGGGTCCTTGAGACCATCCGCTACCCGATCGCGCAGGGCACCCATCTGGTTCAGCAGTTCACGCATGTTGCGTGCACCCGCCCCCGATGCGGCCTGGTAGGTCATTGGCGACATCCACTCAACCCAGCCCTGCTCGATCAGGCCACCCAACCCCATCAGCATCAGACTGACAGTACAATTACCGCCGATGAAATCCCGGAAGCCATCATCAACCGCCTTATCGATATGCCGGCGGTTGACCGGATCCAGAATGATAATGGAAGACTTATCCATACGCCGCGCAGAAGCAGCATCTATCCAGAAACCCTGCCAGCCAGAATCACGCAAGGCCGGATAAACGGCTTTGGTGTAATCCCCACCTTGGCAGGTAATGACAATATCCATCTCTGACAGGGCTGACACTGAGCTGGCATCCTGCAAAATCGCAGATCCGAGGGTAACGCCCTCATACTCCGGCGCGGCCTGCCCCCCTTGAGAGGTGGTGAAAAAAGTGGTTTCAATTCCCTCGAAATCTTTCTCCGCCTGCATGCGCTCCATCAGCACGGAACCGACCATGCCACGCCATCCAACCAGACCCACCTTTTTCATTTCAACTCCTGTTGCTCTTAATTAAAGCATTTGTATCTGAAAACACTCTGGAATCAGGCTTCGGCCAGCGCATCCAGCACGGCCTGCCCCATTTCTCGGGTTCCCACCGAACTAACCCCGGCTTCTGCCAGGTCTGCGGTGCGATAACCGGCGTCCAGAGCCCGACTGACAGCCGCTTCAATCGCGTCAGCAGCCTCGTTCGAACCAACTGAATATCGTAACATCATGGCCACCGAAAGGATAGTTGCCAACGGGTTGGCAACACCCTGTCCAGCGATGTCTGGTGCCGATCCGTGACAGGGCTCATACATGCCCTTGTTATTTCGGTCCAGAGAGGCCGAAGGCAGCATTCCGATGGATCCCGTCAACATGGCCGCTTCATCGGAGAGGATGTCACCAAACATATTCCCAGTCACCAGTACATCGAACTGCTTCGGTGCACGGACCAGTTGCATGGCGGCGTTATCGACATACATGTGCGACAGCTCGACATCCGGATATTCACTCGCCAGACGATCCATGACCTCTCGCCACAGAACCGTGACTTCCAGAACGTTGGCCTTATCTACGGAACACAGACGACCCTGGCGCTTGCGCGCGGCCTCAAAGGCGACACGACCAATCCGCTCAATCTCGTTTTCATCGTAGACATAGGTGTTGTAACCCTGACGGATTCCACTGTCGAGCGTCCGGATTCCCCGGGGCTGTCCGAAGTAGATGCCGCCGGTCAGCTCCCTCACAATCAGTATGTCGAGCCCGGAAACCACTTCCGGTTTCAGGCTTGAAGCGGCCGCCAGCTGCGGATACAGGATGGCCGGACGCAGATTCGCAAACAGCTCCAACTGACTGCGCAAACCCAGCAAGCCTTTTTCCGGGCGAATGGCGGTTTCCAGCTTATCCCATTTAGGCCCCCCGACCGCGCCCAGTAGAATGGCATCGGCCTTTCGTGCGGCCTGCAGGGTCTGGTCCGGTAGCGGAACGCCGTGTGCGTCAATCGCCGCACCGCCAACGAGGCCTTCGTGGAGAACCAGATCAAGAGAGTAGCGCTCATTGACCCACTCCAGAACTTTACGGGCCTCTGCCACAATTTCAGGGCCGATGCCGTCACCCGGCAGTATCAGAATGTCACGGCTCATTGAGTCTTCTCTCCTGTTCGATACTCATGAATTCCCTGGAAAAGCCAGGGAGCCTCGTCTTTGCGGCGGGCTTCATAGGCCCTGATGGCAGCTGCATCTTCCAAAGTCACACCAATTTCATCGAGCCCCTTAAGCAGGCAATGCTTACGGAAGGGATCCACCTCAAAGCGGAAAGTGTCACCTTCCGGCGTCCGGACTTCCTGAGCTTCCAGATCCACGGTCAGTTGGTACCCCGGGTTGGCTTCGGTCTGCTCAAAAAGTGCATCCACTTCTTTTTCTTTCAATACAATGGGTAACAGGCCATTCTTAAAGCAGTTATTGAAGAAGATATCCGCAAAACTCGGTGCAATCACGACCCGGAAACCAAAGTCATCCAGTGCCCATGGCGCGTGCTCACGACTGGAACCACAACCGAAGTTCTGTCTGGCAAGCAGCACAGATGCCCCCTGATAGCGATCCTGGTTTAACACGAAGTCGGGGTTCAGCGGGCGACCACTGCAATCCTGATCCGGCTGGCCCTCATCGAGATAGCGCAGCTCATCGAACAGGTTTGGGCCAAAGCCGGAGCGTTTGATCGATTTGAGGAACTGCTTCGGAATGATCATGTCCGTATCGACATTGGCGCGATCCATAGGGGCCACTAGCCCCTGGTGGATGGAAAAAGCTCTCATACCTGCTCCCCCTTCATTTCGTTGACATCCACAAAATGGCCGGCAATCGCCGCTGCCGCCGCCATGGCGGGGCTCACCAGATGCGTCCGACCGCCAAAGCCTTGGCGGCCCTCAAAATTACGGTTGGAGGTGGAGGCACAGTGCTCCCCCTGCCCCAGCTTGTCAGCATTCATCGCCAGGCACATGGAACAGCCCGGTTCCCGCCATTCCAGCCCGGCCTCCACAAAAATGCGGTCCAGCCCTTCCTGCTCCGCCTGAGCCTTGACCAGACCACTGCCTGGCACAACCAGCGCCTGCTTGATCGATCCGGCAACCTTGCGCCCCTTGACCACACTGGCCGCCTCCCGCAGATCTTCGATACGGCTGTTGGTGCAACTGCCGATAAACACCCGGTCGAGGTGGATATCGCGAATCGACTGGCCTGCCTGCAAGCCCATGTATTTCAGTGCCCGGGCATAGCCTTCGCGCTTGACGGGGTCGGCTTCTGCCGCCGGGTCCGGCACCTGGCCGTCAACCGGCGCCACCATTTCCGGCGATGTTCCCCAGGACACCTGAGGCTTGATGCTGGCTGCATCCATCAGCACATCCTGGTCGAAGACCGCATCGTCATCCGATTTCAGATCCTGCCAGGCTTCGACAGCCGCTTCCCAGTGCTCACCTTGGGGAGCAAAAGGGCGACCTTTCACGTACTCGATGGTTTTGTCATCGACTGCCACCAGACCGGCCCGCGCACCCGCTTCAATGGCCATGTTACAGAGCGTCATGCGCCCTTCCA
>JAUIAZ010000435.1 GCA_030427465.1 Gammaproteobacteria bacterium
TGAAGAACGCATCAGTGAAAGCGAAAGCCTGCGAGCCAATGGTCAGAAAACCCTTCCGGTTAAGGTGGAAGCGGAGCAACGCTACAATCCTTTCCTGCTTTGTGACGGGGAGCTCGTCAAAACAAGCGTAAAACGCCACAGCCAGCTAGACTTGGAGAATGAATATGACGTATTTACGCAACTGCGACGGTGGAAAGATGGCTTTGCTTAAAAAAGGAACACGGCTGCTGTGCCTGATGGCTTTGCTGACAGGCAGCGCTCAGGCGACCATTGGCATACCCTCACAGGGCAAGGACAACTACCCGAAGCCCGCCCAGACCGCGCCGGTTACCGAGAAATCCCTGTGGAACCGCGTGCGAACGGGTTTTGAGCTGGACCTCAGTTACGAGAACCGCCGCATTGAGCAGGAAAGAAACTGGTATGTACGCAACCCGTCCTACTTCCAGCGCGTATTCCATCGGGCCAGCCCCTTCCTGCATCACATAGTTGAGGAAACCGAAAAGCGCGGCATTCCTCTGGAGTTTGCGCTGTTACCGGTGGTGGAAAGCGCTTTTGACCCCTTTGCCTACTCCCATGGTCGGGCGGCAGGACTCTGGCAGTTCATTCCGGGAACCGCCAAGCGTTTCGGCCTGCGCAAGACCTGGTGGTATGACGGCCGCCGCGACATCGTTGCCTCGACCGATGCGGCACTGCAATATCTCACTATCCTTAACCGGATGTTTGACGGAGACTGGTTGCTGGCCCTGGCGGCATATAATGCCGGGGAAGGCAATGTTCTGAAGGCCATCCGCCGCAACAAGGCCCGCGGGCTTTCCACATCTTTCTGGGCGCTCAACCTGCCCAAGGAAACCCAGGCCTATGTGCCGCGTCTTCTGGCCTTGTCCAAAATCGTATCTGACCCGGCCCGCTATGGGATCGAACTGCCAGAAATACCCAACCGCTCCCAGATTGCCCTGGTCGAACTCGACAGCCAGATTGACCTCGGACAGGCAGCCCGGCTGGCGGGTATCGAAGTGAATACCATTTATCAATACAACCCGGGCTTTAACCATTGGGCCACGGACCCGGAGGGGCCCCACCAACTGCTGGTCCCCGCGCATACGGAACAGCGTTTTCTGCAGGCCTATGCTGAATTGCCAGCCAGTGAGCGAATTGCCTGGCAGCGCCACACGGTGCGTAGCGGCGACAGCCTGATCAAACTGGCCAAGCAGTATCGTACCACGCCCGACATCATCCGGGATGCCAATCGCCTGAGCGGCTCAATGATCCGGCAGGGCCAATCCCTGATGATTCCCACCGCCTCAATGGCGTGGGATGACTACACCCACAGCCAGGATAACCGGCTGGCCCGCAAGCAGGCTTCGCAGCCTTCGCGCAAACACAGCGAGAAAACGGTCCATCGTGTGCGCCGGGGCGACACCTTGTGGGACCTTTCCCGTCAGTATGGTGTCAGCACCCAGCAATTGGCCAAGTGGAATGGCATGGCGCCAGGAGACATGCTCAGGCCCGGTAAAAAGCTGGTGATCTGGCAGAAACCCAGCGTCACCTCACTGGCAGCCGCCAACCCGGAAAACGGGCGGGGCGTCATCCGGAAAGTGCACTATAAAGTTCGCTCCGGTGACTCTCTGTCGCGGATCGCCAATCGTTTCCGCGTGGAGGTGGCGCAACTGGTTCGCTGGAACGGAATTAACCGCAACGCCATCCTGCGGCCTGGCAAACGCCTGGAAATCTACGTGGACGTAACCGCTGCCCGCTAGGTGCGGGCCGCAACGGTTTGGGCTGATTCTGTTTATTTACGATTCGCAAGCAGGCTCAGACACAAACCGGTCTGCTGGACGAAGTGCCGGAACCCTTTGTCGAGCTCTGCCGTGACGGGCCGGTCACTCAGCCCCATATCGGCATAGAGAAACCCGACTTCCCGTTTGTGCGCCTTGAGCGGGGCCAACAGAAAGCAGTCTGTGTGCGTAATCCCACCCAGCGACGCTGGTACAATACGAGTCAAGCCCGCCTCACTGGCTGCCCCACCCAGGCTGACAGGCTTGCCCTGGTGCATGATCAGCCCGAAAAGATTCCGCTCGCTGCGCTCGTAATCAAAGTGAAACCGACCCTTCCAGGTTGCCGTTCCTTCCCCCAGAAAAAACTTGCCGACAACCTGGGTACGCGCTGGATTCAGTAGCAACAAGGCCACTCTTTCCAAGCCTACCCCCTCATGCAGCCCTTTCAATATCAGGCCAAATAGTCTAGATGAATCAATGCCTTCCGCCATCATCTTCATCAGCTCCTGAAGTACAGCGAGCTGCTTCGCGGAATCTGCCTGCAGCAGATCCCGGGGGCTGTCTTCGGCCGTCCTGGTGCTGCTGTTCCGGGTTTTTTCGATCAAGCGGGTTACTCTGGGATCGTTGTATTCGGCTGACAGGTCATGCGCTTCCTTCAGGCTCTGCTGCAGCAGTTTGCGGGTTTCCGCTTCCGGGCGTTCCGTGAATTCCGCAGCCCGCTTCAGCACTTCCGCCATTTCCGGGCTATCCCAGCCCCGGTCTGCTGTGCTGGCAATCAAATCGCCGATCCACACCGCCTCAGCCTTGCGGTCAAAATCGGACTCTGCCAGGGTCAAGACCTGGTTGAGTGTGTCCCCCAAATGCCACTGGTTGGCAATTTCACGGGTAATTCGTTCGGGAGTTGTACCCAGCAGGGCTTCGATCTCGGCAGCCGGAGCGCCCGCCATTTCCAGCTCGTAAGCCTGGTCTGAAACGCTGTAATCACTGGTCCAGATCAGCAGCTTCCCCAGATGCAACAGCAGGGCGG
>JAUIAZ010000436.1 GCA_030427465.1 Gammaproteobacteria bacterium
AACCGGCAAAATCGTTCTTGAGACGCGCGGAAATCCCCAGGTATTCACTCTTGACCTGCGTAAAAGCCTTCTGGGCTTCACGCAGGTATTGCAGATAGAAACGAAAAGCTGCGACATTACGAACCCCTTTGATCAGTAGCCCCTGACGCGACAGCAAAACCAGACGTTCGTATTTTTTGGCGCTCAACTGAGTGTTGATCGACTGCATCCTCTGGCACTGCCAGGCGAGCCGGTGCTGCCCTTCCAGTAGCTTGATGTGATTCAATGCCCGATGCTCCAGATATTTCCGGCGAGCCTGCAGGTTTCGGAAAGAACTTTCGTTCAGCGGCAGAAACTGCCGCAGCCAGGGGGTCGCGGCGGCAATCAGCAGTACGCAGATACCTGCTGCAATGCCGGCCACCCAGGCATTGATGATATTCGCCAGGCCCAGAACGCTGAGCCCAAGAAAGAACAGAATACTCAGACGCCAGAGATCCCGGCGGCGCTTGGACAAGATGAGTGACTCTGGTCCCGGGTAGTCTGGTATAGCCAGATAATCCGGGTTGAGAATCTCGAGCGCTTCGCAGTGTCGGATAATCTCGACCAGCTCCTTCTTTTTCTTGTTCAGGGATTCCCAGTCCTCCCGCGTTGCGGGGGTGGCTTGAGACTTTTCCGTTGCGGCCGCACCAGACGCCGGCGCGGCCTTTTTTTCTGCCCCGGATTTTGGGTTCGGAACAGTCGCCGGCATCGAAGCTGATGGACGGGCGTTGACGGCAGGAGGCGAAGCCTTTGGCTGCGGAGCTTTCTCTGCCGGCAATGCCGGTTTCCCTGAGGCGCTCTCTTCCTGCCTTGCCTGTCTGCCTTTGGCGTCAGAATTCTGACCTCGCTGACGTTTGTTGTCGCGATGCTCCTCCACCGCCTGCACTGCAGGATGCTGGTCTCCCCGGACCATCGCGCGCAGGGCCGACAGATCAACGTCGAGATCAAGATCGTTTGGATTGTGTATTTTCATATACCGTCAATTTCTTGTCGTTTCACGCCAAGTACTCACTGTATTTACAGTTTTAGCAACTTGTATACCAGATTTTAGCGCTTTTCGGCCCGAGTGAGACACTGCTATGATTCTAGCAATTCTCACCAAAGCAGAGACTCCATGTTTACAGGAATCGTACAAGGCAAAGCCAGACTGCTGTCTGTGCAACAATCTCCCGGTCTGTATCGCTACGAATTCGAGTTTCCCCAGTTACCTGAGGACCTCAAGGCAGGGGACAGCATATCCATCAATGGCGCCTGTCTCACCGTCACCGGGTATGAAGGCAACCGGGCCCGTTTTGATCTGATGGCCCCCACGCTGGCAATCACCACACTGGGCCGCTTAAGCGAAGGGGATCAGGTCAATTATGAGCCGGCGGCTCGCTTCGGCGACCAGATTGGCGGACATGCCGTCTCCGGTCATATCCATACCCAGGCCACGCTGGCCGAGCGGGTGATCAGCGAGAACAACCTGGAATTACGCCTGGCCGTGCCTGAGCCCTTCAGAAAGTATCTTTTTGATAAAGGCTACATTGCCGTGGCAGGAGCCAGCCTGACCATTTCCAGTCTGTGGGAAGACGGATTCTGTGTGAGCCTGATCCCGGAAACACGCAAACTGACGATCTTTGAGGATCTGCAACCCGGCGATCCTGTCAATCTCGAAATTGATACGCAGACTCAAACCATCGTTGACTCACTGGAACGGATCCTGCCCACCTATCTGGCCAGGCGCGGCCCGGAATCGTGAAATTTTCCGGTTTCCTGAGTCTGCCGGTCAGCTTCTACCCGCTCAGGGGGGCGACTCCGGTCGCCAGTCTGATGCTGGCCCTGATCATCGGCGTCCTGCCCGTCTGGCAACACCATCACGACCAGGGCATCCGGCTGGAAGCCCGTCAGACTTATGACAGCCAGGCTCTGTTCGAGCAGGAAATCGCGGCTTATGTGGCTTTTGTCGAAAGCCAGGTCAGCCTCTACAACAACCGCCAGTTGCAGGGAGCCTATGAACGCCTCTTACAGGCAGCCCACAACAATTACCGGGGCGAACTGATCCTTGAAGACCTCGTGGATAATCCGCACTTCGTTGCCTACCTGCAGCGGGAAGGCAGGGATATTTTCTCTCCGCAAGGCTTTGAACAGTGGCAAATCGCAAGGTCGCAGGTGGAGGCCCTCAATGCCCGCCTGAGCTACCGCATTTTTGCCCTGAGCGATCCCCTCTCCCCCATTGTCAAGCTCCTGACCTTTGCGTTTGTGTCCCCCAACCTGAGCATGGCAGCCGTCAGTGCCGGTCTGTTCCTGCTGATTGGTTTTGCCGCTGAGAGGAAGATAGGTACCGCGCTGTTTCTCCCCGTCATCTTCTTGCCCACCCTGCTCTGCGGGCTCTATCTCGCGACACTTCTGCCCGGTGGCGCCTTCTGGGGGAACGCAGCGATCCTTCTGTCGGCAGTGGCTGGGACACTGTTTGGCTGCTTCTGGAAAACTGCGATCGGATGGGGAGTGGCTGCCGCCTGGGTGGGGCTGGTCATGAATCTGCATTTCTGGCATTTCGGCACGCCTCCACCGGAGACCGCCGCGTCGGCTGCCTGCATTGGCACCTTCCTGTTGACCTTCAACAGTGTGCATGTGTACCTGCGCCTTAAGAGAAAAGGTCACTTCTTTGAGCACCTGCCCGCCAGGGAAAGGGATGCTGAAAGGCGCAGGGAAACCTGGAGTGAGGATCTTCGAAGCCGGTTTGCGGAAGGCCTTTCCCTGCTCGCCAAACCGGATTTTCCGGCGGCCAGGGCTTGCTT
>JAUIAZ010000064.1 GCA_030427465.1 Gammaproteobacteria bacterium
CGTCCCCCTCCTAACCCGAGCCATAGTTTTCCCTGTCTTTTCCAGAGCTTACCTAATCCATACAAATCATAAACTTAGGTTATCCAGGCTTTTTCAGGTTCATGTCAATTTTTCTCCATTTTTGAAAAAAGTTGACATGGAATTGACATGGGGAGAGCATCCCCCACCACCCGCCAATACGGTAGACTGTCCTTTTTTGGGGGGGGTGAACCGTGTCAGAGAAACTCTTGCGCCTGAGTGCGCGCTCAGTGTCCCTTAACTACTCACCGGCTGGGTTTGGCGGCCTGAGACCTTCAGACATTGCACAGGCTACTTCAGACTGGCCGAACTGGTTATACGACCTGCTACGGGCCAAGCTATCCGGTATTGAATCAGAGCGGCGTATATTGGCTCTGCAAGCCTGCCAGGGGCTGGTGAAGGTGCACAAAAAGCCCTATGCCGTGTGCGAAGCTGTCTCGGCTTTCGTGGAACCACCCCTATGCTCGACCTGTCACGGTTCGGGGAAGGTACAGGGGCAGAAAGGCAGGCTGGTGAAGTGCAGGCCGTGTGCAGGCTCAGGGGCGGCAGACATTGAGCTCAGCAGAGCGGGTGAAGTGGTTTACCAGGCCATATACGCAGAAGCAGAAAGGGCTTTAGCGCGGTTCAAGCGGCGTCTGGCTGGTTAAGGCGGGGGGCGTCTTGGGTCCTTCCGAAGGGGGTGGGGCTAGCGGGTGTGCAGCCTCGCGAAGAATGGCTAGATATACGTTCCCCATGACTTGCTTGCTTGGTGCAGAAAGGTCAAGTTCACGCTTGGGTTTTCAGACCATCAATTAACGGCGGTAGCGCCTGGATGCCCCGATTAATGGCTGCCTGGGCTTTTGCCACCTGTTCCTTAACGGACTCAATTATCTCAGCAGACAGTTCGGGGTGCTTCTGCCTGATTCGCGGGGTCAAACCATCCAGGGTGCCACTGGCATCACTCGCTGCCACAGTCAGGATCTGCTCGATTAGCTGAACGGGAGCTAGGCTTGCGGCCTCGACCTCATTTTTTCGTTCCTGATTGTCAGCCTGTGCTTTCGTGAGTCTGAATCGCTCAAAGTCCAGAGTGCCTGGCTTCATTTCGGTTTCACGCTTCGCTGATTTGCGCTCAATTCTCTCTTGCAGATAGTCCAGATAGGCCAGACGACACTCTCGAAGGGTCATGCTTTTGGAGAGAATCCCCTGCTTATTCAGGTTTTGAATCTGCCGCACGGACAGGTCAAGGTGGGCAGCTATTTCCTTCTGCGGGATACGAAGCGAAAGGGCATTGTCAGAATTTTTCATAAGTAGCCAAATCTCGCGCGGCTGCATACCCGCATACCGCCCCCCACCTGGAAGAACCTAAGCCTGTACCGTCCCGACACCGACATTCAGCTTGGCTCTGACAGTCGTTGTGCCGTTGCTGGCGGCTTCCCATGCCACACAGCAGCCTGATACATCACCTGTCGCTGGCGTGGCCTGTGAGTCGTCAAAGGCGCTCTCTGAACTATCCCAGACCAATGACTCACCCTGAGCAATCTCAGCACCACTCACTTTAGGCACTTCAAAAACTCCGGTCATTGCGAGCTCACCCGCTGCGTTGGTGGCTATGTTCTCGATTGCCACGCCAATTTGTTGAGCCACCACTACTACCTGCCCCGCCACTACGTCACTGCCGCTTGTGTTAGTCCAGGTCAGGGTGTTGCCTTGTTGAATCAGGTTGTCTGCCATGCTCTCGCCTCTTGGGTAGAATAGTCGCATCCGTTCTTGGCCGGATGCCCACCACGGCCCAGAAGAGGAAGGGCCAGAATTGCAACCTTTTTGGGGAGGATGCGGCCCACCAAAACGGACATAATTACGGCTATGTCAGACCGATCTGCGGCCCTTCCAAGGGGGAGAACCCTAAACCGCAAATTCTCATGCGCCTGCGTTCTTGAAAGCGCCTCGGAAGTCCAGGACACCAGCGCCAAAATCCAGCCGTGCTTTGATGCTCACACTGTCAGTGTCAAAGCCGTTCTGAATCTCAGTAAACAGCCCCTGCTCTGCTTCAAGGTGCGCATACTCCAGGCATGGCAGAACAGCCGGATCGGCAAACAGATACCAGGCCGTTTCGCTGATTGCGTCCAGGCGCGGATCCACCAGAAGCTCAAGCATTCCACTGAAGGGATTCACTTCGGCAACGGTAGTGCTGTAAATGGCCGCCAGCAGTTGCTCTGCCGTGGTTTCCATAGCTGCCGGCACAATGAGATATTTTGGCCTTGCATCAATCGGCGTCTTACCATCCAGCCCCTTCTGTTTGCGCATCATTTTGCGTGCTTCAGTCAGTGTGGTGGTTGAGATCACTCCGGCAGAACCCAGGTTGCTGTGATCTGCATGAAACAGCGCCTTGTTGTCTGAGAGCTTGACGTTTGAAGTGACCAGTTTGGATAGCTCGGCATTCTCACGCTCTGCTGCGGCCTGGCCAAAGCGGCTTGCAGTCTCGACAAACGCGCCCAAATCATCATTCACAACGGCCTGGCGAGTGATCTGGAAAATTTTGCCGAAGGTCTGAAGGCTGTAGCTTTCCTGGCTTTCAGTCATTGATCCGTACTTGTATTCGCCACCCTCTTTCACCAGATCAAGGCTCGGCGCTTCGGACAGCTGAACGCTTGTCAGTGGCCGGAAGTCCTTGGCCAGTCGCTTACGGGCAACGGCTCGGAACGGGGCTGAAGCAGTTTCATAGGCCATTCGCATCACACGGTCGCCGGTCTGTTGAAGCAGAACCGGAAAATCGCTGGTTGAGTGCATGGCTTTTGCCGCAATCGCGCTTGGCGCCATGCTGCGAGTCGAGATGCCTTTGGCTTCCAGCATTGCACGAGCCATATCAACGGCGCTCAAGTGCATATACTGGCTGGCGAAGTCGGAAGCCCTGCCAATCCCGTTACGGGCTGCCATGACTTCAGAGAAAGCCTCAAGCCGCGCATCGGGGCCACCATCGTTCTGCTCGACAACGGCTCCACGGCCTACCATACCTTTTGCGTCCTGCTCGGCCAGGTACTCAAGGATCTGGCTTTTGGCTTCGCTCAATGGCACAGCCTGGTCAATCAGGTTCGTGGCCATGCTTGCCGGAATTTTGTGTTTCAGTGCGAGACTCTGAATCGCGTTCACTCGCTCAAGTTCGGCCTTATTCTCGGCCAGTGCTGCGTCTGTCATTTGGGATACCTCTTTGGGAACAGATTTCAGTGCGGACAGGTCTATATGGGCTGCCGCTTTGATGGGCTGCTGAATCTCGTCAACAAAACCTTTTTCCAGCGCGTCTTTGGCGCTTATCCAGGTCTCTTTTTCGAGCATTTCTTTGATGATTTCTTCGGGTAAGCCGGTCTTGACCTTGTAAATCTGGATCAGCGTTTGCTCGAACGAATCCAGAACATCGGCGTTCTTTCGCAGATCGTTTGCCGTGCCTGCCGTTTGAAGGTGGGGCTTGTGGACCATCAGCCATGAGTTTTCAGGCATCACGACATGGTCGCCTGCCATAGCAATGACTGAGGCAATGCTGGCGGCTAGACCGTCAATGTATACGGTTACTCGCTTGGGGCTGTTCTTCAGCCTGTTGTAGATCGCCAGGCCTTCCATGACCAGACCGCCTGAGCTATGAATCCTTACCGTGATTTCGTCTGAGTCCAGGGCTTCCAGTTGGCTCAAAACGGAATCGGCATCCAGACTGTCTGCCCAGGCGCCAATCTCGCCATAGAGCAAAAGCTCATTGCTCGGACTGATCCGGTTTAGGGCTTTCATCGCGGAAGCTCCATCTTCAAGCGTTCCGCTTGTTCCTCGGCTGCCTGCTGATCCTGTTCGGCTTTGACAGCTGCCTTGTGTGCGCGGGCCAAGTGGGTCAGACGTGCACCCAGAAAGGCGGCTTGATCTGCACCCAGAAAAGCCTCGATATAAGTGTCACCTTCCCAGGCAATAACCTGAAGATCATCACGGATCACGAGTCCTGCGTGTGGTGTCAGTTCTTCTTCAGTCACGGTCTTTGGCCCTCGGTCGAATTTCTAAGTTGGTTACAGCTTGACCAAGGTTTTTCCAGTCGGCACCGGAAAAATGAAACTTTTGCATGGTGGCGTAAGCGGTAGACTCACTGATCCCGAAGCGGGCCATAAGGCGCTTCACAATCTGGCGTCTTGAGTCGCCCGCTTTGATCCGGTCACGGATGAAGTGCAGTCGCTCAAGCTCCTTTAGCCTGGCTGGGGCTGGTGGGCCTATCCATGTTACGAAGGCACACACCTCGGCGTCCGTGAGCTTATCAATGATCCGCAAGAGGGGGCTTTCAGGCTTCATAGTTTGACCTCCCGCAGCCAAGTATTTGCGGCAAATCTACCTTTGTTCTGCGCCTGATGCGGCTTGTGGCCCTCCATTCCCGAAAGCCACTTTTCCCTGTAACTGTCCAGAAGGGCGCGCCAGTTCATCCGGTGCGCGATGCAATCACGGATGAAGCGGTCGTCGTCCCTGATGATTTCCAGCCCTTCACCTTTCAGGTTTTCAATCGCCTGGACGATATCCACTTTGTTAGCGGAAAAATTTTCAGATACCCCACTGGGCGACACTACAAAACCTGCAAAACTGGTTTTTTCGGGGTTTTGTTGGTTTTGTAGGGGTGTAGTTGGGGGTGTTTCATTTTTTTTTAGCTGCTCAAGCCATTTCATCTTGAGCCCTCCGCGATGCGGGGGTGGACGTGGTATCGTGTGCTCGGTCTCCCGCCCCGGGGGCCACTCTTGGCGTCTTCAGCCACAAGCCAACCATAATCGGCCAGGAGCTCTGCCGCCTTGCGAACATCGCCCACACTGGCAAGTCCGGCCCAACCCTTTACCGCGACAGATCGGGGGGTGAAAGCACCGTCCTGAAGTGTCACCAACCCCTTCTTCAGCTTCTTCAAAAGCGCCTCGGCCCCACTGGTCTCTGGGTTTGTAGCAGCAGAATAAAGCCGCTCTGCGTGGCTACGGAGGTAATCTCCCCACGCCAAGGCCATAAGCGTCTCTTGGGCGTGGATAACCCCCTGATCCTCTGGACGGTCTGTCATAGCAAATACCAGTGCAAGCGCGGGAATTAGCTTGTCGTACTTACTCAGATGAGAAACCAAAGCAGGGTGAAGGTGGTCGCCGCGAATCTCTGTTTTTATCGCTGTATACCACTCAGAAAACAGTCCTTGCGCCTCAGGAGAAAACTTCCACACTTGCGGTTCACCGTCTTCTTCGGCTGGCAGGTCACTCAATCGCTGGAATACATCCCAAACCTTTCCCTTGGCGGCTGTGTCTGGCCAGCGGTCTACATTTTTAAACTCCTTGGATATGTCGGGCCAAACAGCGACACCGAAGCGTTGCAGCAAACCATCGTCACCACTGCCACCGTTTACCGCGTCTCGCACATACTGTTGAACCTTCCCAGGCTGGATTCCGCCCAAAAGAGCTAAACACACTCGCGGGATGAAGTGAGTGCCGCGAATGATCCGGTCTACTGTGTAGCTCTGATTTCCGTCAAAGCCTTGTAGGTAAAAAGCTCTGGCTCCCTCCTGCCCAGACTTATCCATATCCCGCAGCAGGCCGTGAATTTCATCCCGGTAAACCAGCAAGCCGTTTGGGTGGTGCTCCAACACTTCGCCCAACTTTTCCACGGTCGTATCGTTGACCATGTAGCGCCTGCGTTGTGGCATGTCTGGCATTTCGTCATCAGCGAGCAACCTCCGCGCTTCTGAAGGGTCAGTATCAGCAACCTTTCCAGCCCTTTTCTCCCGCGCCTTCATAGCCAGTTCTTGGACTCGGCAAGTTAGCTTCCACTCATCATACACAGGCTCCCACTCTTCCTTTGCAGCCATTTCCAGCCGAGAAAGCTGGCCTGTAACCTGCGCGATTGCCGGCGATTTCATCACCCCTGGTCTGCCAACAACCAGCCCCCAAAGATTGGGAACCACTGCCCAATCATCCCGGGATTTTGGTTGGACTACTGCCCTGGCACCAATCAGGCTTGAAAGTGCAACAACCAGCGAGGCCGCAGGAAAATCAGGTGGACACTGCATCCTTTCAGCAATGTCGGAAACCCAAAAGCGCAGGCTCTCTGGAAGTAGTTCATAACAGAACGGCGCAACGGGAGGCAGCGCATTCGGAAGCGGCTGAGGGTCTTCCCATCCATCAACCTGACACTCGCTGGCAAAGGCTTTCTCTGCATAGTCTCGAGCTTGCATCATCGGATCGATGCTCATGCGGCAGCCCTCCTTGCAATATCAAGCCAATCCCGCCCAGGCTCGGGTGGAAGTAGCGTCACGGACCTGATTCGCTTCTTGCGGAGGCGTTCAGACAGCTTTGCCGCAGCGCGCCGTCCTGCGTCATCATGGTCGGCCCATATCTGGACGCGCTCCACCCCTTCAGGCGCCATGAAATTCCCTAATCCTCCTGCATCCACTGCGCTCCAGACACACAGATCAGGAAATGACTGCCTTACAGCTAGTCCGTTCTCGATACCTTCTGTAACCGCTATTTCCTTATCAATCGGCCAGATCAAACGGACAGCGCCTCCCCTGGTAGCACCCGTCCAAAGTGGTTTGGTTTTGCGCTTGGAATTGCTGCCGAAGGCTTTCTCGCCAGTGATTGTTATGTAGGTGCAGTGAAGCGCCATAGGCTGACCGGCCACAACGATTGGAGCTACCAGCGCCGGGCAACCATGAGTCCCTTTGTGGTAGTTGGGCGACCAATGGCCTAACCAGTTGCGCGGAAGGTCGCCACGCTCAACCAGTTCTCCCAGCCCTCGATTGCGAAGGTAAGCCAGTCCTGGCTCAAAGCAATTAAGCGGAACCACACCACCCATGATCCGGTGCAGTGTTTCAAGATGGCCTTTTGCCTGCTCATTTGCCTGCTCGGTATCACGTTGCTGTCTGGCTTTGCCTATTGCGGGGTCTTGCCGTTCAACATGGAAGGAGTTTCCACTGATCCCCAGCACGCCCTCCACTATGCGGCAAACTTCACTGAAAGGCTGACCAGTAACCCTGCCAATCAGTTCAAAACCGTCACCGTGACCACAGTGACGACAATTGAAAGCACCTTTCTCCTGCCAGTCGCGAAACAGGTCAAATCGATCAGTCCCGCCGCAGTTTGGGCATGGCTGTCCTTTTCCTGGCTGCTGTTTTAAGTCTGGCAATAGGTGGGCGTACACGGTTGCCCATCTGCCCCTGGAAAGGTCGGAGGTCTTCACACTCATTGCTCGCCCTCCCCGTTCAAAGGCACAACCCACCAGACGCGGGTAGCCTCATCGCCTTCAGCCAGGCAGACCGATACAGTTCTTGCACCGTAGCGCCTTAGAACGCGGTCTATTGAACGCATGGCTAAACCAATATGCCCGCAAAGCGTTGCGGCCTGAATCTCGGCGGTCGTAGGCGGGTAGCTGGCCGCTATGAAGTAACTCAGCAAACGCTTTTGAAGTGGGCCTTTTGCCGCCTGATAAGCTGACAAAAGGATGCCGCGCATGTCACAATAACTCTTGTGATTTGGAAAAATGTTGGCCACCTGTTGCGAGCGGGTGGCCTCTTTTTTTGTGCTCATTGCTCACC
Organism: Gammaproteobacteria bacterium; assembly: GCA_030427465.1. Lineage (GTDB taxonomy): Bacteria > Pseudomonadota > Gammaproteobacteria > Pseudomonadales > Oleiphilaceae > JADJWY01. The sequence continues at coordinate 7,571 of JAUIAZ010000064.1, forward strand.
CCCCTCCATCGACTCTCTCGACTCTCTGCCCAGCATGTCGATCTGGTTGAGAACGTCATTCAGAATCTCGTTCTGCCTCTCTAGGCAGGCGCTTACGGCCTCCTCCTTCATAAGCATTTCTTCGGGGTCTGGGAAAGCAGACAAGAATCTCAGGAACTCAGTCAGTTCCGTTGCCCTGGCCACGTCCAATTCGATCTTGGATAACTTCGCCTTGGTGCTCATTGCTGCTCACCCCCTACCAGAAGGTCACTGATTGCCTGCTCAAGAATCGCTTTCTGGTGCTCACAAACGGCCACCAGGGCCTCAGCGTAAGGGTGCTCGAAAAAGTGGGCTTCAATAGCCTCTCGGGTGAAGTCGGTCGTCTGGCTGCACCGTAAGATCATGTCCAAAACTTCTTTGGCACTGATACTGTTCATGCTTGGCCCTCCTTCCAGTCAACGGGGCCAATCACTTCGCCAGTCTTGAGCCAGTGGAAGTAGCCAGGAACAAAAAGGAATACCGCTCCTGCTCGTTTGACGAACAGCTCGGACAAACCGTAGTCGTCTGCCCTGTGTCTCAACTGGCGGAATGCGTGCTGTGAGTGCTGGATTTCGGGGAATTTTCCAACGTTTGAAAGCCGAACAAAGTCCGGCACTTTGGTGGGTGTTGTTGCTAAGGTTTCCATCGTTTGCCCTGTTGGTTGTGGGTGTTAGGGCAACGATAAAAAAGGGGGTTGCGGTAGAACCTGTTATTTACCGCAGGGATTCTTTGATTTTTTTGAAATAAGTTTTTTGAAGTGAGGAGACCGCCTTCCTATCCGTCTTTCCTTGCGAATCAAACCAGTGCAATTCCGGTTTTCCATCAACCAGGTCATACTGAACTTCATCGCAGTCAGGGATGCCTGTTTCCGTACCATCAGCGTTTTGTGACAGCCACTTTTTTAGGTCGCTGAAGGAGCATTTACCAGACTCATCAAGGATGACTGTCACAGCTTCCTTTAGGTAATCATAGAGGGCTGAGTTTAGCTCTCGCCCCCCTTTATTACCGTCAATTGAATAGCGATCCAAAGCAGAAAGACGTTTTTCAAGATTCATCGAAAACACTGCATCCTCTCTGGGAGTAACGGGATTGTCGAGCAAAGCCCTGGCCAGAGCGTACACTTCGGCCCACTTGAGCAAGGTCGGAGACCTTTTCTCAATCTCATCCGAGATAAAGACTGGCTTTGTGCCGGTGCCATCCTCTGAAAAGGTTCGCATACCAGCCCCGTATTCCTCCCAGTGGATATCAGGAGTCACATGTTCCCCGTTTTCTGGTTCCAGAATACTAGGGCGCAAACAGTGGAAGTATTGAGGGTGAATCTTGTTCTTTGCTGCCTGACCTAATGCTTTTTCAGCAATGGTCTTGAGCCACTCTTCCCCCAGCATCATTTCGCCACCCCCTGCCCCAAAGCGGCCTCAATGATGGAAGCACCACCACCCACTGATTCTTCACTCAAGTGGCTGTAGCGCATGACTTGGGATAGAGTCTTGTGGCCTAGCTGGTCTGCCAGTTGTCGCAGTGTTACGCCTTGTCTGGCGAGCGTAGAAGCGACATGGTGCCGAAGGTCGTGCAGGCGCACATCAGACAGCCCTACGCGCGCTCTGGCGGTCTCAAACGCCTTGCGTATGTTCATGGGCTTACCGGTCGTGGGATTGGCGAAAACGTACTCCAGGTGGCCAGTAAACTGCTTAACGCTTTCCAGGCGCTTAACCATGCTGGCGGTTATCAATGCCGCTCGGCTGGTTCCGTTCTTGGTATCAATGAAGTGGACACGCTGCCGATCCAGGTCTACATCAGCCCATTTCAGCCCTTTGGCTTCCCCACTGCGGCACCCAGTCAAAAGCATCAGCATTACAGCATCAGCCAGATGCAAAGACCGGCTAGACTCCAGTGCCTCCAAAAGTCGCTGCATTTCTTCATTTGTCAGGGTGCGGTCTCTGGCTTCACCATCAGGCGGCGCGTCCATCTGCATGAACGGGCTGAACTTAATGAAGTGCCAGCGCTTCATGGATGCCGTGAAAAGCGCCTGTAGTGCCGTGTAATACTTGCGAATGGTCGCCTTGCTCATTGGCTTCCCACTGCGTCCTGGTCGCTCACGTAGCGCGTCAAGCTCCCTGGCGATGACCTGCGGCGTAATGTCAGTGAGCTTCTTCCGTCCTAGCCTGTCTTGCCAGTAGGCCAACTCAGTCTTGCGGGTTCGTTGTGTGGATTGTGAAAGGTCGTGGAAGGGGCCGCCCTCCTTCAGATACAGCTTGATGACATCGGCCAGCGTTTTGTCGGTGGTCTCTGCCAGTTCAAGGCGAACTTTGGCCTCTTGCTGCTTCCACCATTGATTGGCCTCGGTTTTTGTTCTGAATCCGGCCTTATGGACGTTCTGCCCGTTTACCTGGCCACGGACGCGCCAGCGGGTTGAACCACTGGTCGTTTTATAAGAAGATGGCACCGCCATGACGTAATCCCCGATTGATTGCGTTTTGGTCGTGGGCAGGCGGTGGCAGCCGCTTTGCTCACATTTGTTCAGAGTATGCCACGGTTGTTCCTGACATCACACAAAAAGTTGACATGGAATTGACATTGACAGAAAAGAACACAAGCAAAAATCAGCTAAGTTGTTGATTTTATTGCTTGCCCCCATAGCTCAGCTGGATAGAGCGTCCCCCTCCTAAGGGGAAGGTCGCACGTTCGAATCGTGCTGGGGGCACCATCAATAAGTGCCGAGGGAATATGGCTTGATGACAACACAAACGATCCCGTTCCCCTATTCCAGACTGGAAGTCGACTCTCTCCGCGGACTTGCCCTCATAGCAGTTGTCTGGCATCACGCCAGTCTTGTCATGGGTAACCAGCTTGTTAAACTAGAACTATACAATGATCAGGTGAGACAAATAGTCACCGGCCTCTCTGCGCTCATCGCCCCTTTGCGTATGCCCTTGTTCACGATTCTTTCTGGACTTGTTTATGCCATGAAACCGGTCGCTGACTGGCGGATCGGGCAATTCGTGCAAGGGAAGGTCAGGCGGATAATGATACCGCTGTTTTTTGTTTCAACCCTCAAGTATTTTCAGATCCTCTTTCTGGATGGTCAGCTACCCACCCTGAAATATCTGGGTGAGAGCTTTTCCGTGCCGGTCAACGAGTTCTGGGTAACCTGGTTTTACCACTTCGGCCACCTCTGGTTCCTGCAGGCGCTTTTGCTGATCTTTCTGGTGGTGATGTTGATTGAGGCCGCCGGTCTGATGCGCACGTTCAGGTCTTGGTTGATCTGGTTGATGATCAGTTTTACGCTGCCTTATGTGCTCAGCGGGAGCTCACTCTGGTCCACTCATAATGCTCTGCGTCTGAGTGTCTTCTTTGTCTTCGGCATTGGGCTGCTGCGCTTTCATGAGCAGATTCTCAGTCCCAGAAACCTGATTCCGATGTTAATTGCTTTCCTGACAGCTATGGCGATTTACATCCTTTGGAAAAAGAATTTTTTTTGATGCGACGGCCCTGGAAATGAGACCCGCTTTTGTCATTGCCGGAATCACAGGATCTGTTCTTTTGCTGAAGTTACGGATAAAGGTAGCTTTACTGGCTTGGCTGGGCGCTTTCAGTTATACCGTTTATCTTTATCATGGTCTGGGCTATGAAGTGTACCGGCTTTTCCCATTCGATCTCGGTGCAAGCTTTTTGGAAAGCGCCTCATGGTTTGTGTTGGTATTGTTGAGTGGCCTGCTGGTGCCCGTGGTTATTCACCGTACCTTCGAGAAAGTGCCTTATGCTCGCTTACCCATTCTGGGGAAGCGAGCATAAGCTGACAGACTTGAAGTCTTAGCGGCTGGCAAAAACTTCTTTGTTAGCCATGTTGCTCAAATCACTTTCGAAGCCATTCACATCAATTGTAGTGACTGCGAAGTAGTGATTGCCACCGATGAGATTATCCAACTCGTAGCTCTCGGCATCGCCAGGCACTTCATAAACCTGTTCAACCTGACCATCTTCGGTGCTGTGGTATATACGATAACCCGCGATTTCTTCAGGCATCAACCGCTCACCATTTGAACGTGTGCTTGGCGGCACCCAGTTCAACCGGACTGTGCGATCTACAACCACTGTCATATCGGCCGGATCACTGACAATAGTTTGCTTGCCATCACTGATGATCACGTCGTAAGTGCCCGCATCACCCGGCTCAATGGAGTCGAAAGCCAGTGAAGACATAACTGCATCAGGAATGTCCTGACCGTTCTTCCTCCACTGATAGGTCAAATTGGATTCAGAATCTGCAGAAACATTCAGAGTAAACGAGGTTCCCGCCAATACTTCACCAGCAACTGGCTGAAAAGAAACGCTGATCGTATCAGCAACCACAGTCTCGTCCGCAGCGGAGTCGGGTTCTTCCTTTGAAGAGTCAGGTATTACAGAGAGCTCAGCCCATCCCGTCCATTTTTTGGCTCCGAAACCATCTTCAATAATCGCCTGATACGATCCGATGTCCTGTTCGCCTACATTGTCAAGAACCAGAGATGAGCCTGTAGCGCCAGGAATAAGCGACCCGTCTTTTCTCCATCGATAGGTCAGATCTGTTCCGGTAGCGACTACGGTAAATATCGCGCTGCCACCCTGTAGTACCGTCTGGGCCGCTGGGCGCTCCAAAACAGTTATTACAGATGGATCAAAGTTTTCTTCAGGCTCTGGCACTACGACTTCAGGTTCAGGTGCAGGTGCAGCGGCAACTTCCAGCGCAGCCTTGACCGTCCAATTGTTATCCCCGTACTGGTTGGTAATCCTGACGTTGTACTCACCTTGGTCTGCCGGTGTGGCATTACTGACGGTGAAGGTAGTGCCTGTGGCACCTGTAATCGCCTGACCATTTTTTTGCCACTGATAAACAATTCCAGAGCCTTCGGCACTGACCGAGAAGGTTGCCGACTGCCCCTCTTCGATAGACTTTGACTGAGGAACCTCAAGAACCGTAATGTTCCGGTTCTGGGTGACATCCAAAGCCGCCTTGGCAGTCCAGTTATTAATGCCGAACTTATTGGTAATCTTTACATTGTAATCACCGCGGTCAGCAAGCTTTGCGTTCGGAATGGTAAATACAGCACCTGTAGCGCCTGGAATATCCTGACCATTCTTACGCCACTGGTAGGTCAAATCCGCCCCTTCCGCAGATACACTGAAGTTCGCCGGTTGACCTTCCTCAACCGAAACCGGCTGAGGCCGCTCCAATACGGAGATTTCCCTGCTTTCGGCCGGAGTGACCGTCAGCTCGGCTTTCTTGGTCCAGTTCTTGTTTCCAAACCGATCCGTGATGCGGACCTGATACAGACCAGCATCGGACAATTGAACATTTGAAAGGCTCAGGGTTGTCCCGGTCTCTCCTCTGATAGCACTCCCATTGAATAGCCACTGATAACGAAGCCGTTTGCCACTCGCATCAACACTAAAGACGGCCTTTTCTCCGACCTTGACATCAACTGACTCAGGTGCCTGATGAACCTGAATGGCTTCAATCGTTTGGGAAGCAGAAACCGACTCGGTTTTGACTGTGGTCGCCCCAAAAGCAAACATGGGCTGCAACGGTGCCAGAATCAGGGCCAACATGGCAGAATATTTACGAGCTCTTTTTTGCCGCTTGAGAACCTGCAGCAAAACGGCGTTGGAAATAGCACCCTGCTCAACAAGATACTCACCCAGACGCAAACCTTGCGCATGAGCTCCAACCAGCGCTTCTTTCAGCTGGACTTCAGAAATATGGCCCCGGTTAATGAGTAAACGGCCAAGTCTGGACTTTTCTATTACTTCGGTTTTTCTGTGCATTTTTTCAGTACTCCCGAAGGGTGCAATTTAAACAATTGTTGTTATTGATTATAAATTGTACACACCCAACTTTATTCAACTGTAGTGTTTTTGCAACGACTCCCAGCCATCTGTAACAATTAATTACATTCCGGCGAAAGCCTCCAATCAGACGAAGCGGATAATAGATTAAGAAAACAGCACTTTTCCGGTAGTCAATCACCGGCTTACAAATATCGACATATCTCAGAGAACAGCAGCCCAATTGTTACACATTGCAAAACCTGCTGTGATTTGTGTCGACACATGCCCTGCCCTGACGCTAAGGTTAAAGGTGGTTTATCAACAATCAGATTCAATGCCTTGACTGCTAACTTGCGACCAGTAACGCCCCATCTTCGGATGCTCAAAAAAAGCGGAAGCCGTGAACATTTCGTCTACGCCAACCGCATGCGCTTTTGTGTCAAAGAGTATGGAAACCCTCGAGGGCCTGCGATTCTGATGATCTCAGGTCTTGCCTGGCAACTGACGAGCTGGCCCGAGTCATTGCTGCAAAACTGGGCAGAACAGGGCTTCAGAGTCATTTGCTTCGATAACCGGGATATAGGCCTCAGCGACAAATTTCACTCACAAAAACTCGTGAATACTCGCATTGCTTTTTTAAAGGCGCAGGCAAAACTCAAGGTCAAAGCCAACTATGACCTGTTTGACATGGCAAAAGACACCTCAGAGCTGATCACCGCCCTCGGTTTGCGCTCAGTGCACGTTGTCGGCGCTTCCATGGGCGGGATGGTTGCCCAGATTCTGGCCGCGCAACACCCGAATCAGGTCCGTTCCCTGGGGTTGCTGATGACTTCGACTCTGGATCTGCAGTTACCATTGCCTGAACGGCACATACTGAAAAAGCTGA
>JAUIAZ010000065.1 GCA_030427465.1 Gammaproteobacteria bacterium
CAGGCCGCCACCGCCAACCGGGATGAAAATGGCGTGTGCCGGCCCTGTCTGCTGGCGCAGGATCTCCATGCCAACAGTCCCCTGACCGGCGATAACATCTTCATCATCGTACGGCGGAATATAGGCAAAGCCCTTCTGCTCAACCAGTTCGGCCGCATAGGCTGCGGCCTCATCAAAGGCGTCCCCCTTCAGCACGACCTTTGCGCCCTTGTTACGCACCGAATTGACCTTGATCTCCGGTGTGGTTCGCGGCATGACGATGGTGGCCTTGATACCCAGTTTCTGTGCCGCCAGTGCCAGCCCCTGCGCATGGTTGCCGGCAGAAGCCGCAATCACACCGCGTGACTTCGCCTCATCATCCAGTTGCGACAGCTTGTTATAGGCTCCCCGAAGCTTGAAGGAGAAAACCGGCTGCAGATCTTCTCGCTTGAGCAGTACCGGAACATCCAGCCTCCGGGTCAGAAGCGGTGCGGTTTCCAGGGGAGACTCGATGGCCACATCATAGACGCGGGCATCAAGAATTTTTCGGATGTATTTCTGCAGGGGCATAGGGGTTTCGGTTGGAAATTAGACAGTCGCGAATGATAGCGGTAATAGTGCTTCAACTCCAATTGCATTACACTCTTACGCTCTGAAATGGGAACCCCGCCCAACTTTTTTACCAAGGCCTGCACCAGGAGCCCCTCTCACATGAATCAGGACGATATGAAGCGCGCCGCCGCGAAGGCAGCACTCAAAAAAATACTGCCGCAACTCGATGAAAAAAGCGTGGTAGGTGTGGGTACGGGTTCTACTGCCAATTACTTCATCGAAGAGCTTGCCACTGTCAGGGATCTGTTTGACGGAGCTGTTGCCAGTTCCGAAGAAAGTGCACGACGACTGAAAGAAGCTGGCGTTCCCGTGTACGACCTGAATGGTACCGGAACGCTCGAGTTTTACGTGGACGGTGCCGATGAAGCCAACGGCAACCTGCATCTGATCAAGGGTGGTGGCGCAGCGCTGACCCGTGAGAAAATTGTCGCCGCCAGCTCCCGCCGATTCATCTGCATCATAGATCACAGCAAACGAGTGGATGTGCTGGGGGATTTCCCTTTGCCGGTGGAAGTGATTCCCATGGCCCGCAGCTATGTTGCCCGAGAAATCGTCAAACTCGGAGGAGATCCGGTTTTTCGCGAAGGTGTGACCACCGATAACGGCAACATCATTCTGGATGTACACAACCTGCGCATTCTCGATCCGGTGACGCTGGAGGAAGCCCTCAACCACCTGACCGGCGTGGTGACCAACGGCCTGTTTGCCCGCCGCCCTGCTGATCTGCTGATTGTCGGCACGCCGCAGGGCGTGGAAGAAATCACAGCGCCCGCCTGAACCGATGGATACGCCGGTTTTGCCTACCCTGCAAGACAGTCAACTGACGCTTGAGCAGGCCATTGCCACGCTGAGTTTTCAGCGGGATGATGTGCGCAATGCGCTGACCGGCACAGCGCTTGTTGATGACCTCCTGCAGGTCATTGACTGGTGTAACCGGAATACCGAAATCAAGGTGCTCATTCTGACCGGCAGCGGTCAGTCTTTCAGTGCCGGTGGCAATATCTACGACATGCAGGCCCGCCGGGGAGATTTCGCCGGTGATGCCGCTGAACTCGAGCAGCGATACCGGTCCGGCATCCAGCGTATGCCGCTGGCCATGGCCAGCCTGGACATCCCCTGTATTGCAGCCATCAACGGTGCGGCGATAGGGGCTGGTTTTGACCTGAGCTGCATGTGCGACCTGAGACTTGCAGCAGAACAGTGCAAGCTGGGAGAGACTTTTGTCAGCCTGGGTATCATTCCCGGTGACGGCGGTGCCTGGTTCCTGCAGCGCCTTGTCGGTTATCAGAGAGCCTTCGAACTGACCCTGACCGGCCGGGTTTTTGATGCTCGGGAAGCCCTTGAGATGGGGCTGCTGCTGGATGTATGTCCTGCAGACGAATTGCTGCCCAGGGCCCGGGAGCTGGCTGCCCGGATTGCCGTTCACCCCGGCAGGGCCTCAAGGTTCGCCAAGCGTTTATTGCAGAAAGGCAGTCGTCTGGGCCTGCGGGATTTTCTGGATCAGAGCGCAGCGTTTCAGAGCCTTTGCCATGAAGATCCTGAGCACCTGGAAGCGATCAGACGACTGCTGGACCGGCTGGGCAACCCGCCCCGCTAGGGCGGCCAGTTTTTCAGCCGGTTCGACAGGCCTTGGTGCGGTTGAGGTCCAGGGCTGCCAGGATGTCCTCCCGACTGATCATGCCGATCACCTTGCCCTCTTCAACAACCGGATAGTTCTTCGGCTTGTTGTCGATAATCATCTGCGCAATCTTCACGATGTCATCTTCCGGTGAAACCGACAGCGGTTCGCGGTACATGATGCTCTCGGCCAGGGCATGGTCTTCACAATAGTAAGTATCATTCAGCATCTGCTTGATACAGTCCTGATGGGTGATGAAACCGACCAGTTGCTTTCCCCCATTCAGTACCGGGGCAGCCGAGACGCGGCTCTTCAGCATGGCATGAACCACCGCTTCCACGGTGGTTTCCGGCGTGAAGGACAGCTTCAGCGGTTTCATGAATTCCTTGACCAGAATGCGACTTTCCATTATTTGCTCCAAACTACAGGTGACGAAGTCACCCTTCTCTCTTCTTATATAGCACTTTAGCGCGGGTTTGCCTGCCGGCTCTTGAGCCAGATCAGCTCACAGGCAGCTGAAGGGATTCAACCAGTTCAAAACGGGTGGATGCGGAGTCCCACGCAAACCGCTCGAAGCGATCTGCTCCGGCACCAGTTTCCAGCAGGTTGAAGGAGTTGCTCATCTGGTTCCGGGTGCGCCTGGAACAGGCCGTACCCGCTTGCACGATATGCAGAGGCGAGCAGCCAGGCTGCTTCAGGGTTTTCAGAAAGGGGTAATGGATATGGCCACCCAGCACATAGTCCACACCCGCTTCATGCCAGGCGGCCAATGCTTCGCTGGCGTTACCGATGCGGTTCTCCAGATCCTCAGGCAGCACCACCTCAAAGGGATGGTGACAAACCACCAGAGTGCGCCTGACATAGCCTTCTGCGGCCGCCATTTGCGCCTGGCAATGGGCAATCTGCTCCTGTGTCACCACGCCATCGACATGACGGAATGGGGAGGTGGTATTCAGTCCGATCACCAGCACGCCATCCTTCCTGAGCACCGGTTCCAGTTCCGCCCCTGGCAGGCTGAGGTAGCGCTTGTACGGACGGCAGAATCGCTCAAACGGATTGAACAGAGACAGGTCATGATTACCAGGCACCAGCACCCACTCCGGCCCAGGTATCTGCTGCATGAATGACTGTGCAGCCCGGAATTCACTTGGCTTGGCGCGCTGGGTGATGTCACCGCTGAGAATGGCGATGTCAGGGCCCAACTGTTCTATGGCCGCAGTCAGCTCTCGCAGTACGACCGGGTCTTCTGTGCCGAAGTGGGTATCTGACAGATGCAGAATCTTCACAGCAGGGTTCCGGATGGCATCATCAGGCGCACCGCTCCCGTCTGTACACGGATTTCCAGAGGCGTCTGCAGTTCACACAGCTCCCCGTCCAGACAGGCTTTCACGTGCCTGCGGGTGAGAGCCACGTTGGCCTGACGGGTTTCCTGCAGCCACAATTGCGGATCATGGCTTTCAAGCCTACGGCTGACGCGCCGCCAGGCGAAGGCCAGAAAGTCTTTCCAGGTGAGGGAGCGCAGAGCGCAACAGGCCATCTGCTCTTCCCGCAAAGAGGAACTGAATGGAATGCCCAGGGGCTCCAGATGAGACCGGCTCAGGGTCGCCAGGATCATGCTGCTACGTAATTCACTCAATGCGTGATCGGTCGCCACGCGGGCCGAGAACGGCCGTAAGCGGGTGAAAGCCGTGTACAGGCTCGAAAGCAGTGCAACCAGACGGTTACGGCCATATTCACGGGTATCTGACTCGCGCCGCTCGATAATCCGGGAATGCAGGCCGATACCGGCAGATACAGCAAAGGGCAGGCCATTGATCCGCCCGATGGAGACAGACCTTTCCTCCCCCTGCAAGGCCACCTCGAGCGCCTGTAGCGGATCCACCGGTATGCCATGATCACGGGCAAACAGGTTGAACGTTCCGGAGGGTATCAGAGCAAATGGTTGCCGGGTCTCGGCCAGCAACTGCAGCCAGCCATTGATGGTGCCGTCCCCGCCGCTGAGCAAAATAATCCCCTGATGCTCCTGACACAGGCGCAAACAATGCCTTTGCGCTTGCCGGAAGTTGTCATCCGGGCCAGCCACCGTCATTTCCCCGAGCCTTCCCATCGGGATGTGTGCGCGCATCCATTCTGCACGCTCCTGACCGAGGTTACCGCCTGAACGGGCATTGATAAAAGGGAACAGCGGCGCGCGCGAAAGCCCCGCCGCACGGCGGGGCTTCTGTTCTGGCGCGCAGACCCGATGGGTCGTCAGAACCATGGACTGCCCCTTACAAAGAGGCCGTCTGGTCAGCTGACTTGACGGTCAGCTCATTGACGACTTTTTCCACACCATCGGTATTTGATGCGATTTTCTCTGCCAATTCACTGGCTGCGGCAGAGTCGACCTCACCGCTCAGGCGCACCACCTTGTTGTCTGTTTCCACATCCAGATCAAACAGGCTGAGGCTGTCATCGGCAATGTACTTCATGCGCACCTTGGCGCTGATGGTGGCATCCGCGAGATTGCTGCTGAGAGAACTGTCTTCCTTCTCAGTCTGGGTGACCATTGGCTTGCCAGAAACGACAATTTCATTGCTTACTTCATCGATGCCGTCAATACCAAGCGCAATCTCTTCCGCCAGGTCCTTCTCCACACCGCTTTCGACAACACCCCCGAGATAGGCCTTACTGCCGATGACTTCGGCGTCAATGTCGAAAACGCTCAGATGTTCGCTGAACAGGAGGGAAGCCTGTAATTTGCCTTCGAGTACACCCTCTTCAAAGACCCTTTCTGCTTTCTGTGTGCTTTTGTCCCAGGTTTGTCCCAGCGTATTTTCCGTGTCTGCCTGGTTAACAGATTCCTCTGCCAGTGTTGCAGCAGGCGCAGCGGCCAGACCCAGGGTTATCGCAAGCACCAGTGGTTTGAGTTTAAATGCGTTCATTCTGTTCTCCTTGTGCATGATTGACTCACCTTAGTGTTAGCAGGGAGCATGCCAAGATTGTAGGCCACTGTTTTTATTGAGCTTTAGATGCTTTTACCCAAGACTGACACGGTGGAAAATGCCCCAGCTCAGGCAACTCTTACAAGCGCTTGTAAGACCGGCGTAAATTCGGATTGAGCGAAAGACTGGTGGTCGTTAAAGCTGCCGGGGTTGGTGACCATACTCGAGGGCGTGTCAGAGTCACGGAGAGATCAGCAACACCCGGCCTGGCTGCTGCATTCGAATCGAAAGGGGAAATCTTGAGGGGCTTGGCTTTAGAGAAAGTCCGACCTGGGAGACTATAGGGCCGACTTCAGCACGGGTATCCGGGATTCCGTGACGGAGGCAGAGGCATACCGGTCACGCCCCTCTTCTTTCGCGCGGTACAGTTGCTTGTCCGCCAGTTCCAGAAGCACATCGAGCGCCTCGGTATCCTTGGGTGCATCCTGTGTAACCAGCCCTGCTGACACCGTAACGATCTCATCACCCGAAAGCCCTTCGTGTGGCAGTTGAAGTTCGCGTACGCCTTGGACAATGGCCCGACCAACCCGTTGGCTGCCACTGTGGTCGGTATCGAAAAACAGCCCGACAAATTCTTCTCCGCCCCAGCGCGCAACGCAGTCTGTATCGCGGTGAAAAACCTTCGCCAGCGCATTTGCCACCTGTTTCAGGCAGACATCGCCCTTGGGGTGGCCGTAGTGATCGTTATAGGCCTTGAAGTGATCAATATCGATCATGGCTACCGTGATCTGGGTATCGGTGCGGCCGGCGCTCTGCAGCAGCGACTGAGCTTTCATCTCAAAACCGCGCCGATTCAGCAGACCGGTCAGTCCGTCAGTCAGTGTTTCAGAAATGAGCGCTTCGGCCAGCCGCCGGACTTCGAGCTGACGGGCAACCCGGGCCATGACCACGGCCATGCTGAATGGCTTGGTTATGTAGTCCACGGCGCCCAGGCCCAGACCTTTGCTTTCGTCATTGGCCTCATCCAGAGCACTCATGAAAATGACCGGAATGTCTTTGAGGCGAGCATCCCGGGACAACAGTTTTTTAAACTCATAGCCGGAAAGAACCGGCATCAGGATATCGAGCAGAATCAGATCGGCCGAATGATCTTTGAGCCATTCCAGGGCTTTTGGAGATTCGGTAAAGGCCACCACTTCGTACTCCTGCTCCAGCAACTGACTCAGCGCCTTCAAGGAAGGTTCGTAGTCATCGACCAAGAGGATGGTCGCCGGCTTGACCCGTTTCTCCGGCGCATTCAACTGCAACTTGCTTTCGCCGGATGCATCGTGCTTCTGCTGGGCAAAGCGTTCGAGCTGATAGCGGATCTGGGCGGTCACCAAAGGCCAAATCAGCAGGGTGACATGCGCACTCCACAGGGCAAACAGATTTTCAGCCATCTCAGGTGTGGCCACCAGCCAGGTCTCGCACCGGCGGTTGCGGATCTGTTCCACCAGCTCAAGCTGGACATCTCTGGGCAGGCAATCTATCCAGGTCGCATCCAGCACCAGAATGCCGCCTTCCAGATTTTCCTCCACGCACTGTCGCAGGCGGTCAACCCGGTCAACCTGCCACAAGGTGACCGAAGCGGGAAGACTGTGCTTGAGCAAGCCCATCAGTTTCAGTTCACCCGAGAAAACGATCATGTTACCGCTCAAGGATGTGGACTGGTTCATTCTGGCTACCTCTTACTGCCTGCTTCGGCTCTGTCGAATCGCCCCCCGATCAGAGGGGCGATTACCTGGGGATCAGCAATCGCTGTCTTCAGCGCCTGCTGATTCCTTGACGTTTTCGCAGGCGTCTTCAATGGCGTTACCAGTATCTGACATCGCCTGGTCAACATTTTCACCGGCTTCTTCCATCGGTCCGTCACTGTTACAGCCCGGCAGAGTCATCATACCGAATGATATAAACAATAGTAGGGCTACGGCTGTCTGCTTGTTCATGTTTCACATCCTTAATGCTTGGTTAGCTGAATAATCTGCTGCCTTTTGAACAGCGAGCTGATTCGAACGGGCCTCCAGGATTCCTGATTTGGCCCTGTGTATGAGAGCAATTTGCTTTCACCAGGGTTTAAACAAACTCTGCGCCAGAATTCATTTTAATTATTATTTTCAATCCCTTAGAAAAAAACCGATTCCTTTTAGAAACGCGTCAGGGGCATAACGGGAAATGGTTGCGGCATTATTTACAAAGGGCTGCGCAATTTTTTCCGTGAAAAACCGCCACATCTGCAGTGAGGCCGAGGCAAAGCTGGCTATCTGAACGCCGTTCATATAAAACAGCAGACAGAACCTTACCGTTCACATTACAAGAGAATGTCGCATGAGTATCTTTGATGAAACACACCAGCAGGTTCGTCTGACCGTTCAGAAGTTTGTCGGGCAGCACATCCTTCCCCACATTGATGACTGGGAGGAAGCGGGAGAGTTTCCGCGGGAACTTTACAGGATAGCCGGAGATGCAGGCATTCTGGGCATCGGCTACCCGGAAGCCTTCGGTGGTAGTGGAGAGGGCGATGTGCTGATGAAAGTCGCAGCCAGCGAGGCCCTGATGGGCAGCACCAGTGGCGGGCTGGTGGCCAGTCTCGGATCATTGGATATCGCCCTGCCGCCAATCGTGAAATGGGCAAAACCGGCCTTGCGCGATCGCATAGTACCCGAAGTGCTCAGGGGGGAGAAAATCGCGGCTCTTGCCATTACGGAGCCCGGCGGAGGCTCGGATGTCGCCTCCATCAGAACCCATGCGCGTAAGGATGGCACTGACTATGTCGTCAATGGCAGCAAGACCTTTATAACCAGTGGCACCCGGGCTGATTACTACACGGTTGCCGTGCGCACCGGCGGGGATGGCCATGCGGGCATCAGCCTGCTGATGATCGAAAAGGACACGCCCGGGTTCCGGGTCGGCAAAAAGCTGAAAAAGATGGGCTGGTGGGCCTCAGACACGGCCGAGCTGTTTTTCGACGATTGCCGCGTGCCGGCAGAAAATCTGATCGGCGCGGAAAACAGCGGCTTCATTGCCATCATGGCCAACTTCCTTTCCGAGCGCCTGGCTCTTGCCGTCATGGGCAGCTCAACCGCCAGAATCGCTCTGGATATGGCCCTGAGCCATGCCCGCGAGCGTCAGGCTTTCGGGCGCCCCCTCACCGGCTTTCAGGTGACCCGTCACAAACTCGTGGACATGGCCACAGAAGTAAGAATTGCGGAAGAATTTACCTGGCGTGTGGCCCAGATGATCCAGGATGGGAAAAACCCCATTACCGAAGTGGCCATGGCCAAAAATTACACCGCTTCCACAGCAGAAAACGTGTGCCGGGAAGCCATCCAGATCTTCGGTGGTATGGGCTACATGCGGGAAAGCCGGGTAGAGCGCCTGTACCGGGATGCACGACTGCTGGCGATCGGAGGGGGCACCACAGAGATCATGAAAGAAATCATTGCCAGGAATATGCGTCTTTAGGGAAGTCCGGGCGGATCGGGTGTCGCCTGAAGTGGCCTTCAATCCGTTATCCGCCTATAATCTGCGCACCCGAATTCGAGAAAGGACTATCCGATGAACTTTGAGCACATTGCGGCGGGAAAAGATCTGCCTAATGACTTCAATTGCGTAATTGAAATTCCGGCAAACAGCGCGCCGATCAAATATGAAGTCGACAAAGACTCCGGCGCCCTGCTGGTCGACCGCTTCATGTCCACCCCGATGTTCTACCCGGCCAATTATGGCTTCATTCCGCATACGCTCTCAGACGACGGTGATCCGCTGGATGTTCTGGTGGTTGCGCCTTATCCCATCCAGTCAGGTGCCGTGATTCGCTGCCGTCCGGTCGGCGTTCTGAAAATGACCGACGAAGCCGGTGAGGACTACAAGCTGCTGGCAGTGCCACACAGCAAGCTGACTCCGGTGTACAACAACGTGAATGAGCCCAAAGATCTGCCTGAGCTGCTGATCCAGCAGATTGAGCACTTCTTCGAAAACTACAAGGACCTGGAGCCAGGCAAATGGGTCAAGGTCGAAGGCTGGGCAGGCAGTGACGAAGCCCGCAAGGCAATTACCGAATCGGTAGAAGCCTACGAAAAAGGCTGATCGCCAAATCGCTCCATCCAACAGGCCCTGGCGTATGTGCCAGAGCCCTAAAAGCCGGTCATTCCTGACCGGCTTTTTTGATTTTCTCCACGATTGCCGTGGTTGAACAGTTGTCGAGAAAGTCGAGCGCACGCACTTCACCGCCGTAGGCTTCAACGATTTCCCAACCTACGACCTGCTCCTTGCTGTAATCTCCGCCCTTGACGAGAATATCCGGCCGGAACACTTCCAGCAGGCGCTCGGGCGTATCGTCATCAAACCAGGTCACCCAGTCCACCGCTTCCAGGCCGGCCATCACGGCCAGTCGTCGTTCCAGCGGGTTGATCGGACGCGCTGGCCCCTTCAGGCGTTTTACCGAGTCGTCTCCGTTCAGCGCCAGCAGTAGGCGATCGCCCAGTTTCCGGGCCTGCTCCAGGTAGCCGACATGCCCGGCATGAAGGATATCGAAACAGCCATTGGTGAACACGATTCTTTCGCCGCGTGCCCGGGCTTCTTCCAGCGCGATCAGCAACTGTGCTTCCGTCATCACCCCAAAACCGGCTTCCTTGCGGTCCCGCAGGGCGGCCCGCAGTTCGGGGCCACTGATGGTGGCCGTTCCGAGTTTTCCGACCACCAGGCTTGCCGCCACATTACTCAGTGCCATGGCCTGGGGCATGTCTGCACCGGCGGCCAGAGCGGCTGCCAGCGTAGCAATCACGGTGTCCCCCGCACCCGTGACATCGAAGACTTCGCGTGCCAGTGCGGGCAGATGCAGTTCGGGGTGCCCGGGTCTCAGCAGGGTCATGCCCTGTTCACTGCGTGTCACCAGTAAGGCTTCAATGCCCAGATCCCGGATCAGTGCCTCCCCTTTGCGGACCAGCTCGCTCTCATCCCGGCAGGCACCGACAATGGCCTCGAATTCACCCAGGTTCGGGGTCAGCAGGGTCGCGCCCCGGTAGCGGGAGAAATCCGTGCCTTTGGGGTCTACCAGAACGGCACAGCCGGCCGCCCGGGCATCCTCAATCAGGGTCTGCACATCGTGCAGGGTTCCCTTTCCATAGTCGGACATGACTACCACATGACGAGGGCTGATAGCCTCTGCCATTTCGCGCCGCACCAGGGCCGGATCACAGTCCAGCATCGGCTCTTCAAAATCCATGCGGATCAGCTGCTGCTGGCGGGAGATCACCCGCAACTTGGTAATGGTCGGCAAACCATCCGCCACAGCAAAACGCGAACGCACACCTGCGGCTTCCAACTGTGCCTTGAGCACCTCCGCCGGTTCATCCTGACCGGTCAGCCCCACCAGGGTCGCCGCCCCTCCCAGCGCGGCGACATTCAAGGCCACGTTCGCAGCCCCACCCGGCCGGTCTTCCCGCTGATTGACACGCACGACCGGAACCGGCGCTTCTGGTGAAATACGCGAAGTCGATCCGTGCCAGTATCGGTCGAGCATCACATCGCCGACTACCAGTACCTGACCATTCTGAAAAGGAGGAAATTCTATCTGCATGCAAAGGCTCTTTCTGATGGGCTGCGAACTAGGCGCACAATGGCTTCAAGAGTAACACAAATCGCCCGGACCAAAAGCTGGAGGGGGCGGTCAGGAATCGCTAGAATCCGAGGTTGTTGAATTTTTTGCACAGGTCATCCGGATGACAGAAAACAGTCAATCCTCATTGTTCAGGGAGTATGGACATCCGCGGTACTGGGGCACCTGGTGCCTGCTCGGCCTGCTTTACAGCATCGCACACCTGCCTCTGAGCTGGCAGCGCGGTCTGGGACGACTGTTTGGCTCGCTGGGATATTACCTGATGCCATCCCGCAGACACATCGCGTCTGTCAATCTGGCCCTGTGTTTTCCTGACCTCAGCGAAGACGAGCGCCGGGCACTCCTGAAACAGTGCTTCCATGACAATGCCATTGGTTACTTCGAAGCTGCCAGCGCCTGGTTCACGCCAGCAGAACGCTTTCGGCCGATCACCGATGCGGTTGGCCTGGAGCACTTTGAGAAAGCCCTGAATGCCGGCAAAGGCGTGATCCTTTTCGGTGGTCATTTCAGCGTACTGGACCTGAGCGGTGCTCTGTTTGATCTGTATGGAAAGGCTGCCTCAATGCAGCGCGATCATGACAACCCGCTGTTCAATGCAGTCATGACGCGTTCCAGGGCCAAGTTCTGCCACCCGATCATCGGCAAAGATGACCTTCGAGCCCTGATGAAGATTCTCAGGAACGGTGACGTCATCTGGTATGCCACCGATCAGGATTACGGCCGCAAAGGCTGTGTGTTTGCCCCGTTTTTCGGGGTGCCGGCGGCCACACTGACTACCAGTGCCCGGATTGCCGCCAAAACCGGAGCTGCCCTGGTGCCCTTCAGCTGCTTCCGTCTGCCCAATGGGCGCTACCAGCTGAACTTTGAGCCGGCACTCGACAACTACCCCAGTGGTGATGACGTCATCGATGCCACCCGCACGAATGCTGCTCTGGAACGCGCTGTCCGGCGCTACCCTTCCCAGTATCTGTGGATGCACCGGCGCTTCAAGACCGAACCGGATGGCACTCGCAACCGGCGCTACAAGCGCGCCTGATGACCAGGCCCACAACGCTCTGTTTTGTACGGCGGCATTATCGCCCGGACGGCGGCGCTGAGCGCTTCCTGCTGCGCCTGCTGATAGCACTCTCCCAACAGTCAGATTATCCGCTACACCTGCTCAGCCAGGACAGCTGGCCCCTGCCCTCCGGCATCGGGCAGAAAAGACTGGCGAGGACAGGTGGCACGCGACGGCGCAAGGAACAGCACTTTCACCAGGTCAGTCAGCAGCACCTCAGTGCACAAGCACCCGGATGGCTGGTACAGGCTCACGAACCGATTGCCGGCTGCCAGATTTACCGCGCCGGTGATGGCAGCCACAGACGCTGGCTTGCTGCCAGACAGGATGGCCCGGTGCGACAGGCTTTCCGCCACCTGGATCCTTACCACCGTTATCGACTGGAACAGGAAACGCGCCTGTTTCGGGATGAGCGTTTTCGCATGGTGGTCTGCCCTTCAGAAAAAGTCCGGAATGAGCTACAGGCAGACTTCGGCCTGCCACATGAACGCACTCGGGTTATCCGCAATGGCTTGCCACCGGAATGGCTGCAACCCCGCACAAGACAACAACGTGAGCAGGCCAGAACCCGGCTACAGCTCGACAGCAACGCTCCGCTTTTGCTCTTCGCCGGAAGCGGCTGGGCGCGCAAGGGGCTGGATACCGTCCTGGAGGCCCTCGCTCTGTGCCAGCAACAAAAGGGTCCGGCGTGGCAGCTCATGGTCATTGGACAGGATAAACACAGCCGCGCCTATCGGCAAAAAGCCAGGGACCTCAAGCTCACTGCACCGATTCACTGGTTCGGCCCCCGGCAGGCAGTGCGGATTTTCTTTGAAGCAGCAGACGCCCTGATTCTGCCATCGCAGTATGACCCCGGCTCCAACGTGGCTCTGGAAGCGCTGGCGATGGGTCTACCGGCCTTGCTCTCCTGTGCCGATGGCAGCAGTGAACTGGTTGAACCTGGCCGCAACGGCTTCACAGGGGATCCAGGCCAGCCGCGACAGTATGCCGCTTGGCTGGCGAACGAAGGTCTGCTCCTGCCTACGGACGGCCCTGCTGCGCCATTACCGGCTCACGCCAAGGGGCCGAATACACTGGACATGAGCATTTGTGCCGGGCAATACCTGCAGCTCTATGCTGAGTTACAGCCAGAACGGGGATGACAGGGATGAGGCCGGTGAAACCCGAAGGGGTGGTATTGCATGCTGAATGGTCTGCCGGCTACGGCGGTCAGGAGATCCGCACTCTGCGGGAAATGCGGGCTTTGAGGGAGCGCGGTTGGCACTTCCTGCTGGCCTGCCGGGACAATTCAGCCATCGCCGATGCCGCAGACCAACAGGGTTTCGAAGTCATCACCCTACCGTTTCGCCAGCGCCATGACCTGTTTACCATCCGCTCACTGGTCCGCCTCGTGAAACAACACTCGATAGACATCGTCCATACCCACAGCTCCATTGATGCCTATTGTGGCGGGCTGGCCGCACGTCTGAGCGGGACAGCCATCGTACGCAGCCGCCACCTGTCCTTCCAGAAGCTTTCGCGCTGGAAAGCCAGGCTACTCTACCGCTATCTGGCCGATGCGGTGGTCTGCAGCAGTTCAGCTGACCATGAGTTGCTGGCAAGCCGGGCCCGCTTTTCCGCGAACACACTCATCACCAACCGGGCGGGTGAGTTACCCGGCGATTACCCCTCACTGCCATTAACCGAGGGATTTGTACTGGTTCTGCCTGGCATGTTGCGGCGGGGCAAGGGCCACCAGGAGGCCCTGGAAGCCCTGGCCATTCTGCGCCAGGAGCAGCGCAGGATACGCCTGCAGTTGCTGGGAGACGGACCGCAGAGGCCGGCACTGCAAGCCCGCATCCGGGAGCTGAAGCTGGAAGACTGTGTGGAACTGGTGGGACTGGTAGACGATGTTCGCCCCTGGCTGTGCCAGGCACACGGCATCCTGGTTCCCTCTCACGAAGAGGCCTTTCCACAGGTGGTCACGCAGAGCCTGTTTTCCGGCACGCCACTGATCGCCAGCACAGTGGGGGACATTCCAAGAGTTCTTGGGAATGGAGAGCGCGGTCAACTGGTCGAGCCGAAGCAGGCGGAATCACTGGCCAATGCAATCAGAGATCTGATGGATCTGCCTCACGTTGCAAGGGAGAGGGCGAGGAAGGCCCGACTGTGGGCACACCAGCACCTGAGTTTCAGCCAGCAGACAGAACGGCTTGAAAAGCTTTACCGGGGACTGATGAGCCCCCGGTAAACGGGTAACCGTAAGGCTTAGTGCTGGTGACCGCCGGGGCCGTGCACGTGCCCGTGCTCCAGCTCTTCTTCGGAAGCCGCTCTCACTTCCACGATTTCCACGTCGAAATGCAGGGTTTCACCCGCCAGCGGGTGGTTGGCGTCTACCGTGGCCGTTTCATCAGATACAGCCGTAATGGTCA
>JAUIAZ010000437.1 GCA_030427465.1 Gammaproteobacteria bacterium
GGACGATATTCCCGAGATGAAGATCGCCATCCGTGATCTGCAGATGGGGGGCAAACGTCTGGGTGCCTGGTCCTGGCAATCGAAAGTTGTCGGGCAGGAACTGACACTTGAGGATCTCAAAGGTCAGGTGCCCGGAGGAACAATTACGGGTCGCCTGCGCTGGAACCGTGATCCGTTGAGCGGGGCACAATCCTCCATTCTGACGGGCAAGATCAGCGGTAGTGGCTTCCATGATTTTTACGAGAGCTGGACTACCAATCGCGCCGCCCTTACCAGTAAGAGCTTCGAAGTCGATACGGGTGTCTTCTGGAGTGGCACGCCTATGGACTTTGACTGGGCCAATCTCAGCGGCCGGATGGCCTTCAAAATGGAGAAGGGCACTTTCCGGGAAACCGGTCCCTCTACTGACTTGTTCAAGATATTCGGGGTTCTCAACACAGACGCCCTGACCAGGCGTCTGGCCCTGGACTTCTCTGATCTGTACGAGCGGGGGCTCGCCTATGATCAGGTTGAGGGGCGGGCCAGCATTCAGGAGGGGGTCGTGCGCTTCGAGAGCCCGCTGGCGATTCAGGCTCCTTCGAGTGCCTTCAAGATCACCGGGACGGCCAACCTGGCAACGGATGACATCGACATGCGCATGGTGGTGGTTTTGCCAGTGACCAAGAACCTGCCTCTGGCGGCGCTGTTAGTCGGAGCACCCCAGGTGGGCGGAGCGCTTTTCCTGATAGACAAACTTCTGGGGGACCCGCTCAGTCGGCTCACCAGTGCAACTTATACGATTAAGGGTACCATGAGTGAACCCGAGATCAAGCTCGAGCAGATTTTCGAAAACAATCAGCCGGAGCAGCCGGCGGGAGGAAGCCCATGACGACTTCCGCTTCGATCCGGGCAGCAATTGTTCAGCTCGTCAGTGGTCTCGACCTGAAGCGTAACCTTGAATCCGTTGAGCATTGGATCAGTCAGGCTTCTGCGGAGGGCGCGGATCTGATCGTGTTGCCGGAAAATTTTGCTTTGATGGAGTCCCCGCAGCTTCAGGCGCTGGGCTCGCAGGAAGGAGATTCAGGCGGGCCGGTCAGGCAACGGCTTGCCAGCCTGGCCCGTGAGCATCAATGTTATATCCTCGCAGGCAGTCTTCCCTGTGCCCGGAGGCCGGATGGGCAGCCCTGTCAGGGACGGGTCAGATCCATGTCCTTGTTACTGGGGCCGGACGGGCATGAGTGCGCGCGCTACGACAAGATTCACCTCTTTGATGTCGCCGTGGGCGATGCTCAGGGCCAATACCGGGAATCGGACCGGTTTGAGGCCGGGGATTCACTGACTGTGCACCCCATTGGGACACAGGGCCTCGTTCTGGGGCTGAGTGTCTGTTTTGATCTCCGCTTCCCGCAGCTCTACCAGGCACTTAGTCAGCAGGGCGCAAATCTGATGGCCGTTCCATCAGCCTTCACCTATACCACGGGGAAGGCCCACTGGGAACTGCTTCTGCGAGCCAGGGCCATTGAAAATCAGTGCTATGTGCTGGCGCCGAATCAGGGAGGGCAGCACAGTGAAAAGCGCAGAACCTGGGGGCACAGCATGATTGTGGATCCCTGGGGCGAGGTCATCGCGGCTGCGCCACCTGAGGGGGAAGGCATGGCGGTAGCTGAACTGTATCTGGCTGATATCCTCTCCCGTCGCCAGCAGATGCCGTTGCGGAGTCCGCTGGCGGGGCAGGTCGGATGACAGTCCATCAGTCGGCTCAGAAAGTCAGAGAGCCTCAAACAGAAGTCGGAACAGCGTCTTGCCTGCCCCCTTGGATTTCACTCCGGAGGCTTTTTCACGAGCGGCCTGTTCGATCAGGGGTTTAAGACTGGCTGCATCCAGAGCAGGGGCTTCACTCACCAGGTCCTGAAGGGTATCAGGCTGCCTGATCAGCCTTTCCCGCCACATTTCTGCGCGGCGAAAGCGTGCCGTCTCCAGCTGCGCTTTTTTTTCCCTGTCGCCCAGAAGTTCTTCCAGGCCGTCTACAGGGTAATCTCTCAGGAGTTTGGCGAGATAGCTCATATGACGACGGATGGCTTCTCTGGCCTTTATCCGGCCAAACTCTTCGACTGCTACCTGTACACGTTCCGGCAGTGACAGACGGGATAGCTCGGACGGTGCCAGCTCAACCAGCTGCCTGGCGAGCTCCTGTAGTGCCTGCATCTCGCGTTTGGCCGCACTCTTGTTGGGACGGCCCGAATAGCCGTCATCCGATTCGTGATCATATTCCATAAGCAATTGTCGCCAGGCCCAGAAAGGCCATGAATCCGGTGACATCCGTCACAGTGGTCAGGATGACGCCGCCCGCAAGGGCAGGGTCAATATTGGCCCGCTTGAGTAGCAGCGGAAGCGTGGTACCGGCGAGGCCAGCTACCGACAGATTAATTACCATGGCCGTGGCGATCAAGGCGCCTATTTTCCAGTCCTGAAACCAGGCCATGGCTGCCAGGGCGACGACAAGCGCCCACAGGAGTCCGTTGAGCGCACCGACCAGAAACTCGCGATTTACCAGCCAGGCCATATTATTCTGACTGACTTTGCCAGTGGCCATTCCGCGGATAACCAGGGTCAGGGCCTGACTGCCGGCAATTCCGCCCATACTGGCAACAATCGGCATGAGCACAGCCAGAGCGACGACCTGAGCTATGGTTTCCTCGAACAGGCCGATGACGGCCGAAGCCACAAATGCGGTGATCAGATTGATGCCGAGCCAGAAAGCGCGGCTGCGCGCCGTTTTCAGAATGGGCGCGAACATGTCGTCTTCTTCATC
>JAUIAZ010000438.1 GCA_030427465.1 Gammaproteobacteria bacterium
AAATGAGCACACACCCCGAGGAGAACCGTGCCAAGCGTTCCGAAATCCTCGAAGCTTTGCGTCAGACCCTGGAAAAGAAAGGGGTGACGCCGCTGAAGGGCAAGGCACTGAAAACCCTGATGGCCGAGGGCGTGCCCGGCCTTCACCGCAGACTGCAATCGATCATGCATCTGTTATCCAATACCTATCAGCTGGGTATTGTCATTCAGAGTGATTATCTACACTTGAGCCGCTCTCTGGCTGCGATGGCAGCGACCTATATGGCGTTGTATGACGGCCTGCCCCGGACACAGCTGGCTACAGACCTTACCCTCGGTATCGCCCAGTTTCCTTACCGTCTGGCCAAGGACAAACTCAAACTGGAGTGGCGTCACATGCAGCAGCGCTGGACTGGAGAAGCACCGGTTAAAGCGGCTTCCCAGTGATAAACCGGTCACGTTTTTTCTTTTCATCTGCCTGGCGCCAGTGCCTTTCTGCTGTCGTCGGCACTTTCCTGCAAGTGCCTGAAAATGCGGAGTAAAGCTTTTCATTAGTGTAACGGAACGTTACACAGACCCCCTAAATGTTGCGGAATGTAACTATGTGTTGCTGTATACATCCATTTTGGTCAGCGGTAGACTGGCTTTGAATGGTTCAAAATGTAGTCAGTATTTGATCCAAGTCTGGTGCCACAAGTGGGACGGCAGCATGACCAGGATGGGAGGTTGTAATGAAAGCGGAACTTCCGGAGTTCGATGTTTTACTGGAAATGGCTGAAAAGCGGCCGGAGCAACTGGAGGCTCTGCGCTCCGAACTGGTCGAAGCAGTGATTTCCTCTGCGCGAGAGGACTGCCAGCGTCGCCTTCGTGGGCTGCAGTTTCAGATCGACTCAACCCGCCGGACAGCGGGCTCTCCCATGGCCGCCTGTCTCAGGATCAGCCAGATGATGCATGAGTCACTGAACAACCTGCGTGAATGCCTGAATGAACCCGTCTCGTCGGCTTCCCAGCGTGATCAAATACAGGTACAGACCACTGATGATGACAGAGTGGTATCGATGCTGGGTTACCGTATGCGTAAGGCGAAGAAGCGCCGCCAGGGTGAGAGTGCACTCGTCTGAGTAGGCCGCCGCCAGGAATCACAGAGTCAGATAACCAGATGAAAGGAAGAGCCCGGTCGCTGACCGGGCTTTTTCGTTTAAGCGCCAAGCCCTTGTAATCCTCCGCAGTTGCCCCCACATCGGCTTCATCCATGAGTGACGATGCCCGCAATATAATTTCAAACGGGCTGCAATGACCGATGAGGAGTGTACATACCATGACCGCTGAAGCCAAAACGGAAACGCTTGGGTTCCAGACCGAAGTCAAACAGCTGCTGCATTTGATGATTCATTCTTTATACAGTAATCGTGAGATTTTCCTTCGCGAGCTGGTTTCGAATGCTTCAGATGCGCTCGACAAGCTGCGTTTCAAGGCCTTATCAGACGACAGTCTTTATGAAGGTGACAGCCAGCTGAAAATACGGCTGGAGTTTGACGAAGAGGCGAACACCGTCACGCTGACCGATAACGGCATTGGCATGAACCGGGAAGACGTTATTGAAAACCTCGGCACCATCGCCAAGTCCGGCACTGCAGAGTTTCTCAAACAGTTGTCGGGTGACCAGCAGAAGGACAGCCGTCTCATCGGCCAGTTCGGTGTCGGTTTCTACAGCGCGTTTATCGTCGCAGACCGTGTTGAGGTGGAGACCCGCAAAGCGGGTACACCAACGACTGCCGGCGTGCACTGGAGCAGTGCGGGTGAGGGCGAGTTTAACCTGACATCGATTGAAAAAGCTGAGCGCGGAACCCGCATCACGCTGCACCTGAAGGAAGATGCCAAAGAGTTTGCCAGCCGCTGGCGCCTGGAGAGCCTGATCAAGAAGTACTCGGACCATATTGCCTTCCCGGTAGAAATGCTAAAGCCGGTCGAAGTCGAAGAAGGGGAAGAGGCGGAAGGAGAGTCTGCAGAGAAAACAGCCACTGCCACAGAGTACGAAAGCATCAATGCGGCGACTGCGCTCTGGACTTTGCCCAAAAATGAAATCAAGGATGAGGATTATCAAGCCTTCTACAAGCACATAGCACATGACTTTCAGGATGCTCTGACCTGGGCGCACAACCGAGTTGAGGGCAAACTGGACTATACCAGCCTGCTTTATATCCCGGCCAAGGCGCCGTTTGACATGTGGAACCGTGATGCACCCAAAGGCTTGAAGCTGTACGTGCAGCGAGTCTTTATCATGGATGAGGCCGAACAGTTTCTGCCTCTCTACCTGCGTTTCGTTAAAGGGGTCGTCGATAGCAACGACCTCAGCCTCAACGTTTCCCGTGAAATCCTGCAGTCAGATAAAGCGGTAGAGAGCATGAAAACTGCGCTGACCCGCCGTGTGCTCGACGTTCTGGTCAAACTGGCAGAAAGCGAACCTGAGAAATACCAGGGCTTCTGGGAAGAGTTTGGTAGCGTGATCAAGGAGGGCCCGGCCGAAGATTTCTCCAATCGGGAAAAGATCGCCAAACTGCTGCGTTTCTCTTCAACGCACGACACTTCCGGCAAGACGAGCCAGTCTCTGGACGATTACATCGGACGCCTGAAAGGCAGTCAGGAAAAGATTTACTACATAACAGCGGAATCCTATGCTGCCGGGCTCTCCAGCCCGCATCTGGAAGTGTTCCGCAAGAAGGACATTGAAGTGCTGATTCTTCATGATCGCATAGACGAGTGGATGATGAGCTACCTCAATGAGTATGAGGGCAAGTCTTTCCAAGATGTTA
>JAUIAZ010000439.1 GCA_030427465.1 Gammaproteobacteria bacterium
ATGACACCGGGCGGGGAAGTTCACATTGCGCTCGCCTTTAACCCCTCGCATCTGGAAATAGTGGCTCCGGTCGCTGTCGGGTCGGTACGGGCGCGTCAGACCAGGCGGTCCGATAACATCGGTGATGCGGTACTCCCCATCATCATGCATGGGGACGCAGCTTTCGCAGGTCAGGGTGTGGTCATGGAAACTTTCCAGATGAGCCAGACCCGGGCATACGGTGTTGGCGGTACGGTGCACCTGGTGATCAATAACCAGGTTGGGTTTACCACCAGTAAACGCGAAGACGCGCGTTCCACTGAGTACTGTACTGATGTCGCCAAGATGGTTCAGGCGCCGATTTTTCACGTTAACGGGGATGACCCTGAAGCGGTACTGTTTGTGACCCAGGTGGCCATGGATTACCGCAACACCTTCAAGAAGGACGTCGTGATCGATCTGGTCTGTTACCGTCGCCGGGGCCACAACGAGGCCGATGAGCCGTCAGGTACCCAGCCTCTGATGTATGCCAAGATCAAGAATCTGCCTACCACCCGTACGCTCTACGCTGAACGTCTCGTGAAAGAGAATGTGCTGACAGAAGAGGCAGCCAAGGCATCCGAGAACGAGTACCGCGATCTTCTGGACAGCGGTGAACACGTGGTCAAGAGCCTGGTCAAAAAGCCCAATACCGGAATGTTCGTGGACTGGACGCCCTTTTTGGGACACGAATGGACGGCCAAGTTCAAGTCCACCGTGCCGATCAAGACATTGCAGCGCCTGGGTAAGAAGATGGCGCAATTGCCGGAAGGCTTTGTCGTGCAGCGTCAGGTGTCGAAAATCCTTGAGGACCGGAACAAGATGACTCAGGGGGCTATGCCCATTAATTGGGGTTATGCGGAAGTCATGGCATATGCCACGTTACTGCATGAGGGCCATAGCATCCGGATTACCGGTCAGGATGTCGGGCGCGGAACCTTCTCGCATCGGCATGCTGTTTTGCACAACCAGAAAGATGCTGAGACCTATATCCCTCTGCAGAATCTGTCTGAGAATCAGCCGCAGATAGAAATCTACGACTCACTTCTGTCCGAAGAGGCTGTTCTGGCTTTTGAGTATGGCTATGCAACCACCAATCCGGAAGCCCTGGTTATCTGGGAGGCGCAGTTCGGTGACTTTGCCAACGGTGCGCAGGTGGTGATTGACCAGTTTATCACCAGCGGAGAGCACAAGTGGGGTCGACTCTGCGGGCTGACACTGCTGCTTCCTCATGGTTATGAAGGGCAGGGGCCAGAGCACAGTTCCGCAAGACTTGAGCGTTTCCTGCAACTGGCTGCCGAGCACAACATTCAGGTTTGTGTGCCGACTACCCCGGCTCAGGTCTACCACATGATCCGCCGGCAGGTTCGACGGCCCCTGCGCAAGCCTCTGATTTGTATGAGCCCGAAGTCGCTGCTGCGGCACAAGGACGCCATCTCGACTCTGGATGAGCTGGCAGAAGGCACCTTTAATACTATTCTTGACGATGTTGACAGCAACATCGATGCAAAGAAGGTATCCCGGGTGCTGCTGTGCAGTGGCAAGGTCTATTACGACCTGCTCGACAAGAAGCGCAAGGATGAGATTGAAGATGTGGCAATTGTCCGGATCGAACAGCTTTATCCCTTCCCGGAAGATGACCTGGCTGAAGTGCTGTCAAAGTACCCGAAAGCCAGCACCATCGTCTGGGTGCAGGAAGAGCCCCAAAATCAGGGTGCCTGGTACTGCAGTCAGCACCATATGCGTAACGTGATTAATCAGACGCACCCTAAAGTCTACCTGCAGTATTCCGGGCGTCCGGGTTCCGCAGCGCCGGCAGCCGGCTATGCGCATGCCCACTCCGAAGAACAGGCTAAACTGGTGGAAGACGCTTTTACCCTATAACTCAAGTCGAGCGGAACAATTAAGGAAACGCAATGACAATCGAAATCAAAGCCCCAACATTCCCGGAATCGGTTGCTGACGGTGTCGTGGCAACCTGGCATAAAAAGCCGGGCGAAGCAGTTTCCCGCGATGAGCTGCTGGTCGACATTGAGACAGACAAAGTCGTCCTGGAGGTTGTTGCACCGGCTGACGGTGCCCTGGAAAAAGTGCTCAAGGAAGAAGGGGACACGGTGCTTAGCGAAGAAGTCCTGGCTGTCTTCGCCGAAGGGGCGGGCGGTACTGCCCCGGCTCCGGAGAAAGCGGCTGAGGCCCCGGCTTCTGGAGCGGATGAGGAAGATGGCTCCGCTGAGGATGAGGGTGAGCTGCTACTGAGCCCTTCTGCCCGCAAGATGATTCAGGAAAACAACCTGGATCCGGCGCGCATCAAGGGTACCGGCAAGGGTGGACGCATCACCAAGGAAGACGTGGTAAATCACCTGGACAATGCCAAAGCAAATGCGCCGACTCCAGCGGACAGCCCCAAATCAGAGACTCCTGCACCTGCCATGCCGGCTATTGATGTCGGAAGCGGCGGCCGGCCCGAAAAGCGTGTGGCGATGACCCGCCTGCGTGCCAGCATTGCTCGTCGCCTGGTGGCGGCACAGCAGAATGCGGCCATGCTGACAACCTTTAACGAAGTCAACATGAAACCGATCATGGATCTGCGCAAGCAGTACAAGGACATGTTTGAGAAGAAGCATGATGGCATTCGTCTCGGCTTCATGTCTTTCTTTGTGAAAGCAGCCTGTGAAGCGCTGAAAAGGTTCCCGGCGGTCAATGCTTCCATTGATGGGAATGACATCGTCTATCACGGCTACCAGGACGTTGGTGTGGCGGTTTCCTCTGACAG
>JAUIAZ010000440.1 GCA_030427465.1 Gammaproteobacteria bacterium
CTGACCGGGCCAATCTTTGTGAGTTCTACCGCCGTTACCGGGCGGCGGGACACCGCCTTGCCCTGCAGAATCTGCCGGCGCGCACGGATCCGGATGGCTTCGCAGAAGAGCGGGCCTGGGTGTGCGATGCCTGGCAACGCTTAATGACTTTGGATTAGGAGACTCTGAATTATGTCCATGGCCGATCGTGATGGCTTGATCTGGTTTGATGGTGAATTTGTCGACTGGCGGGATGCCAGGGTGCATGTGCTCACTCATACCCTGCACTACGGCATGGGCATTTTTGAGGGAGTCAGAGCCTACGAGACGGCAGATGGGCCCGCCATTTTCCGTCTCAGGGAGCACACCGACCGTTTCTTCGATTCTGCGCATATCATGAACATGAAGTTACCCTTCACCAAGGAAGCGTTCAACGAAGCCCAGAAGGAAGCGGTCAGTCGGAACAATCTGAAAAGCGCCTATATGCGCCCGATGGCGTTCTACGGTTCCGAAGGCATGGGGCTTCGGGCGGCGGGCCTCAAGGTCCATGCGATCATTGCCGCCTGGGAGTGGGGTACCTATCTGGGCGAACAGGCGCTGGAGCAGGGCATCAAGGTGCGGACCAGTTCCTATACCCGTCACCATGTGAACATTTCCATGACCCGTGCCAAGGCCAACGGCCATTACATCAACTCCATGCTGGCACTGAATGAAGCCCTGGCCGTGGGTTGTGACGAAGCCCTGCTGCTGGATCCGGAAGGCTACGTGGCCGAAGGTTCCGGCGAGAACATCTTCATCGTGAAGGATGAAGTGATTTATACCCCGGAACTGACTTCCTGCCTGAATGGTATTACCCGAAACACGATTTTCAGGCTGGCGGATGATCTTGGCTACAAGCTGGTCGAGAAACGCCTCACACGCGATGAAGTCTATATCTGTGATGAAGCCTTCTTCACCGGAACAGCGGCAGAAGTGACGCCGATCCGGGAACTGGATGGACGGCTGATCGGGCCGGGACGAAGAGGCCCGGTGACCGAGAAACTGCAGAGCCTTTACTTTGATGTGGTCAAGGGCAAGGCCGACGCCTACAAGCATTGGCTGACCCCGGTATAAACATGGCTGAGCAGGCGTCCCGAATCCTGATCGTCGGCCCGTCCTGGGTGGGCGATATGGTGATGGCTCAGAGCCTGTTCCGGGTACTGCACCAGGCCGCGCCAGACACCCGGATTGATGTGCTGGCACCGGCCTGGAGCCGACCCATCATCGATGCCATGCCGGAAGTGCGGCAGGCCATTGACATGCCGGTCGGGCACGGCAGTCTGCAGTGGGGAACACGCAAAGCGCTTGCTGCGCAGCTCCAGGGGCAGTATGACCAGGCCATTGTTCTGCCCAACTCCCTCAAATCAGCCCTGATTCCCTGGATGGCCAGGATCCCGCGAAGAACGGGCTGGCGCGGAGAAATGCGCTATGGCCTGCTGAATGATCTGCGCAAGCTGGATAAAAACCGCTATCCGCTGATGGTTCAGCGCTTCTGCGCCCTGGCCTTGCCGGAAAAATCCGGGCCGATGCCTCAGGCTGAAATTCCACCGCCCCGCCTGGTGGTAGATCCGGCTCTGGTTGAACAGGCACTGCGCGAACGCTGCCTGCGCCATCACCCGGAGCAGCCAATACTGGCGCTTTGCCCTGGCGCGGAGTTTGGTATTGCCAAGAAGTGGCCAGAGATTCATTACGCCCAGGTAGCCCGGGCGCATCTGGAACAGGGCGGTCAGGTCTGGCTGTTCGGTTCAGCCAATGACCGGGCATCCTGCGAACTGATTCATTCCGAACTGCATCATGCCAACGCCGTCAGCAACCTCGCGGGTGAGACCAGCCTGCAGGAAGCCGTGGCTCTGCTGTCGCTGGCCTCCTCGGTGGTTTCCAACGACAGCGGCCTGATGCATGTGGCTGCAGCCCTTTCCCGCCCGGTGGTGGCGGTGTATGGGTCTACCTCACCAGGCTTCACACCCCCACTGGGTGAGGCCGTCGCCACCGTGCGTACCGGGATCGAGTGCAGCCCCTGCTTCCAGCGAGAGTGCCCTTATGGTCACTACCGCTGTCTGCGCGAGCTTTCCCCCGAGCGGGTCAAAGACGCCCTGATCCGGGTGACCGCTCCGGTGGAGCCCATAGTCAGGCACACGCCATCAGGCAGGGCCTCCGAATGAGGGTGCTACTGGTCAAGACCTCCTCTCTGGGAGACATCATTCACACCCTGCCAGCGCTGACGGATGCCCATGGCCGCTACCCGGACCTTCAGGTGGACTGGCTGGTCGAAGAGGGCATGACGGAGTTGCCTGACTGGCACCCCGCTGTGCATGAGGTGATTCCGGTGGCCACCCGCCGCTGGCGGAAGTCGCTCTGGAAAACCTGGCGGGGAGGAGAGATCGGCGAGCTGAAAGCGCGTCTGCAAGCGCAGCGCTATGACCGTATCGTGGATGCCCAGGGCCTTTTCAAGACGGTCTGGCTGACCCGGCTGAACCCTGCACTGAGTTACGGTTATGACCGGAAGTCCATCCGTGAGCCCGGTGCCAACTGGTTCTACGATCAGGTTTTTGCCATTCCGAAGGATCAGCACGCCGTTGAACGAAACCGGCAACTGCTGGCTTCAGCACTGAACTATACCTATAGCGGCGCGCCTGATTATGGTCTCCAACTGGCGGCTGAGCCGCTGCTGGATAAACCTTACGTATTTCTTTTTCATGGTACGACCTGGGCCACCAAGCATTTCCCGGAAAGGGCCTGGAAAGACCTGGTTGGTATCCTGCTGCAG
>JAUIAZ010000441.1 GCA_030427465.1 Gammaproteobacteria bacterium
AGCCCTTGGACCAGATATTTCCCTGCTTTCATTGTGTGTTCCCTGTGCCCTTATCGAATGGTTGAACTGATTTTTTCTGAGCGCTTATCTCTGAATGTCTGGAAGCTTAGAGGCCTTCGCAACTGCGGCCGTCCAATTTCCAAACCTGTTCTCTAAACTTGCTCTTCAAGCCCGCTATCCAGGCCCATTTTGCAGGTTCAAACAGCTAACTGCTATTCCGACCGTATGTAACAAGAATCAGCTTATTTGTAACGGAGTGTAACCGCAGCAACCCAATTTAATAAGGGTTGCCGACCAAAAAGCATGCAAAGAATGATGATTTTGTGCGCTAACTCTCAAAGTCAGAGGAGTAGGCCTGTAAGCGAAAGAGCGTCTGCCCACTGGCCAGGTATTTTGACTCAAAGCGCGTCCATGGCGTTTGCGGCCGCCACTCACCTATCGCGGGAAAGGAGTGGCCAAGCCACTTCCAGGCCCAGGCAAACTCTTCCAGATACAGACGCCAGTTACTTCGAAGCTCAGTTACCGGCGCCAGTTGGGGCAAGAGCGGAAATACCGGGTGTCCATGCCAGCGCCGTTTCAGGTGCACAGACTTGGGATAGGGGTTCGGGTAAAGCAGGTAGTGACGGTCTGCTCTGATGCCGTGTTGCAGGCAGAGACGCCAGAGGTCTTCACAGTTGCCGCGAAGCAGGCAGAGATTCGACGGAGGAGTCAGGCCTTCCCGCCCCAGACGCGCCTCGCTCTGATCGATCCCGACAACGGCATGGCCCGGAAATTGTGCCGCCAGTCGCAAGGTGCTCTGCCCGGTACCACAGCAGGAATCCAGAATCAGGCCTTGCCAGCCTTTATCCAGGAACGCCTGCAGGCGTTCAAAGGCCTTGAGGTTATGTTCCCTGACTGGCTTGAGATAGCTCGAGGAGCGGTGCCTGAGCACCACTTCTTCGAGACGCTCATGGACGCCCTTCTGGTTGCTGGTAACCGCGCGAGAATTCCCCGACATAGGTGTTTCCAGAGACTGCCTTGCTGTGGATTCGCGCCGAAGCTTATCACATTCACGCCAGCCTACTGCCCGCTTTCAGACTAAAGTCTGGCTGGCCAGAAGCCGGTAAACCCAGGATATAATGCGGGTACATCCAGGAGGGCGACCGCTGAAAGCATGTCAGAGACCATTTCACCCGGCGATTCATCCGTTGATTCATCCGTCGATTCAATCGGGCATTCCCGCAAAGTTCATTTCTTCGGAACCTGCCTGATCGACAGCTTCTTTCCGGGGGTCGGGCTGGATGCCATGCAATTGATCCGGCAGACCGGTGCAGCGGTCAGTTTTCCGACGGCACAGACTTGCTGTGGACAACCCGCCTGGAACGCCGGTTTTGCCAGGGAGGCAAGAAGCGTTGCCCGCGAACAGATCCGGGCCTTTGCCGAACCCTTGCCCATTGTCGTGCCCTCGGCCTCCTGCGCCAGCATGATGAAGCACGAGTATCCGCGTCTTTTTCAGGGGGATACGCTGGCGCAGGAGGCGCAGGCTTTCGCTGAACGGGTGATCGAACTCAGTGATTACCTGGTGGCGGCAGGCGCTCTGGCGTGGACCGATCAGGGTGCCCCCTGTCGTATCGCGGTGCATCACAGCTGCAGTGCCCAGCGCAGTATGCACAGCCACAGGGCTGCTGACCAGTTACTCGGCAAGTTGCAAAAGGTCACCCGGCTATCGCACCCCCGAGCTTCCGAATGTTGTGGCTTCGGTGGCACCTTCGCGGTAAAGGTCCCTGCTCTTTCGGCCGCCATGAGCCGTGACAAATGTGCCTCCCTGCAGTCCACCGGAGCAGATACCCTGGTGATCGGAGACAGCGGTTGCGCCATGAACATCAGTGGCACACTGAATCACCGGACCGAGTCATCAGCGTCAGGCCGGAAAGGCAGCGCGTCCCCTCCCGAAGTGCTTCACCTCTATCAGTTTCTGAGACAGCGCTTCTGGCCACAGCAGGTAAACCCTCTATGAGCCAAGACCCGCCTATCCAGCCGGCTATCCAGCCGCCTCTGCAGCCGCCTTTCAACCAGCGCATTGACGCCGTGCTGGAGGATCAGGCCCTGCAGACCAATCTGCGCCAGGCCATGGATTTTCTGGTCAACAAGCGGCAAGCACACTTTTTACAGCGGCCCGATTTTGAAGCCCTGCAACAGCAGGGACGGGACATTCGCCAGGATTCGCTCGACCACCTCGCCGACAAACTGGAAACCCTGGAGAAGAACTGCCTGGCCAATGGCATACAGGTACACTGGGCGGAAGACGCTGCGGAGGCCTGCCAGATCATCGCAGAGATCCTGCAGAGCCAGGGTGCGCTTTCCCTGGTGAAAGGCAAGTCAATGGCTTCCGAAGAAATTGAGCTGAATACACACCTGGCCGGGCTCGGCATTGATGCCATCGAAACCGATATGGGTGAATACATCGTGCAACTGGATGAGTCAACGCCCTCTCACATCATCATGCCCGCCATTCACAAAACCCGCGAGCAGATTGCGCAGCTGTTTCATGAACGCCTGGGGAAGCCCTATACCGATGATGTCGACGCCCTCATAGGCATCGGTCGCGAGGTACTCAGAGAACGCTTTATGCAGGCCGATGCCGGTCTCAGTGGGGTGAACTTCGCCATTGCGGACGAAGGCGCGATCTGCCTGGTGGAAAACGAAGGCAACGGGCGCATGAGCACCACGGTGCCACCCCTGCATATTGCCCTGTGCGGCATAGAGAAAGTGCTCTCCAGCCTGCAGGATCTGCCGCCCTTG
>JAUIAZ010000442.1 GCA_030427465.1 Gammaproteobacteria bacterium
CAGAGAGACCGATGACAACAACAAATAACTGGTGGCGGGGAGCCATCATCTATCAGATTTATCCGCGAAGTTTCTTTGATTCCAACCAGGATGGCATCGGCGATCTGCCGGGCGTTACCCAGCGCCTGGACTATGTGGCCAGCCTGGGGGTGGATGCCATCTGGCTGTCGCCCTTTTTCACCTCGCCGATGAAAGACTTTGGTTACGACGTTTCTGACTATCGCAATGTCGACCCGATTTTTGGCAGCCTTGAGGACTTTGATGCACTGATCGCCAAAGCCCGGTCACTCGGGCTCAAAGTCATCATTGACCACGTGCTCAGCCACAGTTCCGATCAACACCCCTGGTTTCAGGAAAGCCGCAGCAGTCGCAACAATGCGCGTGCAGACTGGTACGTCTGGGCTGATCCGAAGCCGGACGGCACTCCGCCAAACAACTGGCTGTCCGTTTTCGGCGGCTCTGCCTGGGCCTGGGATAGCCGACGACGCCAGTACTATCTGCACAACTTCCTGTCGAGTCAGCCCGACCTCAACTACCATAATCCGGCGGTAGTTGAGCAACTGCTCTCTGACCTGCGTTTCTGGCTGGATCGGGGTGTTGACGGCTTCCGTCTGGATGCCGTGAACTTCTGCTATCACGACAATGCCTTGCGCGACAACCCACCGAGTGACCGAATTGTCGAGGGCTCCATCGGGGTCCGGGCAGAAAACCCCTATGCCTACCAACGCCATCTTTACGACAAGACACGACCGGAAAACCTGGAACTACTCAAACGTATCCGGCAACTGCTTGACCAGTATCCCGGCACCACCAGTGTGGGTGAGATTGGCGATGACAACAGCCTCCAGACCATGGCCGCCTATACCGCAGACGGTAACAAGCTGCACATGGCCTACTCCTTCGACCTGCTGACAGAGAACTGTGACATCGGCTATATCCACCGCACCGTGGCCACAATTGAGGACAGGCTGCACGATGGCTGGCCTTGCTGGGCCATGGGGAACCATGATGTCACCCGTGTGGCTAGCCGCTGGGGTGACGGGCTGCACAATGCCGAGCGAGCCCGCCTGTTCATGGTGCTGTTGCTGACCCTGCGCGGCAGTGCCTGCCTGTATCAGGGCGAAGAGCTGGGGCTTGAAGAAGCTGAGCTGGCCTATCACGAACTGGTGGACCCCTATGGCATTGCCTTCTGGCCCGAGTACAAGGGTCGTGATGGCTGCCGTACTCCCATGCCCTGGGAAAAGGACACAAAGCACGCCGGTTTCACGAAGGGTCGCCCCTGGCTTCCCGTTGACCCGCGCCACCAGGCCCATGCCGTAGTTGAGCAGGACAAAGATCCGGACAGTCTTCTGAACAGCTACCGGAGCTTTATCCTCTGGCGCAAGGGCTATCAGGCGCTGGTACAGGGGGAAATCCGCTTTTATGACTCTCCTGTGAACACACTATGCTTTGAACGTTTCACAGACGATGAGCGGATTCTGGTCACTCTCAATTTTTCCCCCCTGGAGCAAGCCTGGCCTGTTCGGGTGGAGGGTGCCGCCACCCTGGAGAGCACCGGAGAATCACTGAATGTTGTAAATGCCAGCTGGGAGAGCACACGGGTTATCGTCGGGCCCTTTTCTGCCGGGTTTGCACGCATTACCACAAGGAGTTGAGAGTAAATGGCCAGCGTCACACTCAAAAATGTCTATAAACGCTTTGGCTCGGTCGAGGTATCACGCGATATCAATCTGGAAATTGAAGACGGTGAATTTGTCGTGTTCGTCGGCCCGTCGGGCTGTGGGAAATCTACCCTCCTGCGCATGATCGCAGGGCTTGAGGACATCTCTGATGGCGACCTGTACATCGGAGAGCAGCGGGTAAATGACCTGCCCCCCATGGACCGCGAGGTGGGCATGGTATTCCAGTCCTATGCCCTTTATCCCCACATGAATGTCGCCGAGAACATGGGCTTCGGTCTCAAGCTGCAGAAACGCCCCACCAAAATCATCCGCGAGCGGGTAGAAACCGTTGCCCATACCCTGCAACTGGAATCTCTGCTGGAGCGTAAACCGAAGGACCTGTCCGGAGGGCAGCGCCAGCGGGTTGCCATCGGACGGACCCTGGTGCGTGAGCCCAAAGTATTCCTGTTTGATGAGCCTCTCTCGAACCTGGATGCGGCCCTGCGGGTTCAGATGCGCATTGAAATTTCCAAGCTGCATCAACGGCTCAGAAGCACCATGATCTATGTCACCCACGACCAGGTGGAAGCCATGACCCTGGCAGACAAGATTGTGGCGCTTGATCTCGGTAGCGTCGGACAAGTGGGCAAACCACTGGAGCTCTATCACTACCCGGCCACCCGCTTTGTCGCCGGGTTTATCGGTTCACCGCGTATGAACTTCCTGCCGGCCACAGTCAGCGCAGTTGAAGACCGGCAAACCACCCTGTCGCTGGGAGAGCACGGTCAGCTGACCATCCCGGTCGATGGCAGGAAACTGAGCATCGGAGAGCCCGTTGAACTTGGCATCCGCCCGGAACACATCCTGACCAGCCGCGAGGCTGACCTGGTACTGGAAAGTCAGATCACCGTGGTTGAACGCCTGGGATATCAGACCCTGGTACATGCGGATGTTGCCGGTATCGATGAAACACTGACCCTGCGGGTTGATGGATCGGAGAATCCACAGCAGGGGGGCAAGCTGCCTCTGGGCATTCCCGCCGAACGTTGCCATTTGTTCCGCCAGGACGGCAGCGCCTGCCGACGCCTGGTTGCGGAGCCGGGTTACGAGTC
>JAUIAZ010000443.1 GCA_030427465.1 Gammaproteobacteria bacterium
TCCTCTGGCTCATCAACATCCCACAGAGGATCCAGCAAAAACACCCTCAAACCCGAGGCCAACAAACGCTTCCGGGTAGCTTCAAGCACACCCGAATGGCCCCAGCTCAACCCGTTGAGGTCGATAGCGCCCAGACATTCCGAGCGACAGGCTATCAGTACGAAGCCGCCGTCCTCTGCGGGAACCAAGGCTGCATCGTGGCTTTCCAGCGCCTGAAAAACCTGATCCAGCACTTCGGAGCTGATCATCGGACAGTCGCTTCCGACCAGAGCCACCCGATCGTGGTAGCGGCAGCCTTCCTGCAGCGCCACTGTCATTCTCTCACCCAGGTCACGACCTGATTGTGCACGGGAGATCGAACTATCCGCCACCGCCGGCAAGCCTCCCGGCCATTCCGCTAGAGGTGATGGACGCCCGGCCCAGTGCATTTCGAGGGCAACCCCAGCATAAGCATTCAGTGTGGCAAAGGTTCTCTCCACCAGCATCAGATGAGTGGACAGCGCACAGGCATCGCCGAGAGTTCGCGCCAGGCGGGTTTTGACCCGCCCTGAAACCGGCCACCTGGCAAACTGAATCAGAAGCCGACGCTGTGAATATCGAGAGTTGACCTTACCGATAGTAGTCACGGTGCAGCCTTTCTGCCGGGGTTCCCATAAAATACGCGAGTCGCAGTTTCCACATCAGAAAAATGGTCCTCCAGGGACCCTTTTTCTCCCACCGCCGACTGCTGGTGACAAGCATCTCGGGCAAGACTACTGGCCGGCGATGTCGTCCCAGCTGATTCGAAAGCCGGATATCCTCCATAAGCAGAATGGGCGGGAACCCGCCAACCCTGTCAAACAGTGGGCGGGACACCCAGATCCCCTGATCGCCCGTTGCGATTCCGGAGGCATGCGAGCGCCAACGCATCATGTATTCAACGCAACGAAAAATCCGGCGGTTTCCGCTCAGGCTGATTCGGAACCACCCCCAACATTCGGATCTGTTCATGGTTTCCCTGCGCAAAGTTTTCAGAGGGTCAAGCGGAAAGTGGCTGTCGACATGCAGGAACAGCAGTATATGCCCCCTGGCTCGTGTGGCCCCGCGGTTCATCTGCCGGGATCGACCAGCGCTGCCTGTCACCAGTTCGTCACAGAGGTCAGCAATGCCTTCAAGACCACCATCCTGACTCCCACCGTCACTGATGATTATTTCCACATCACTGGCCCGCCACTGCTGCAGCTCACCCAACAACTCTCTGAGCCGTGGACCTTCGTTGAGAACAGGAATGATCACAGACAACCAGGGCTGCCGGCTCAGAGTGCGCCTCCGCAGCTGCTGCCCTGACCAGCCGTACAGCCGTAACAGTGATCTGCTACCGCAATCGGTTTGCCTTCCAGATCGCTCTGCAACAAGTCTTTGAGACGGGGGCGCTCATGATCCGTGGCAATCAGCGGCATATCGAGCATCTGGTTAAAATCACAGTCATAAACCCGGCCTTGCCAGTCCACGCTCAACAAAGTCCGGCACATAACCGACGCCTTGTTTTCATCGGAAAAATTGGATTTCAGCAAGGTCATGTAATCGTAGAATTGCCCTTTGGACAGTAGCACACTGCCAAAACGCGTGATTGGCATGTTCGTAATCACGAAAAGATCGTTGAAGCGAATCCCATGTCGTTCCAGCAACTCTCTCTTGTAATCCGCCTCCAGCTGCGCTTGGGAAGGCGGCAGATGAGGGCCGCCCGGGTTATACACCAGACTCAGTTTGAGAGCGCCGC
Source organism: Gammaproteobacteria bacterium (assembly GCA_030427465.1). Taxonomy (GTDB): domain Bacteria; phylum Pseudomonadota; class Gammaproteobacteria; order Pseudomonadales; family Oleiphilaceae; genus JADJWY01. The sequence goes on from JAUIAZ010000443.1 coordinate 1,760, forward strand.
CAGGCTGACCGTAACCCAGCTCGTTCAAGCGCTTGAGCGCTTCGATACTTCGTTCGTACACGCCCTTGCCTCGTTGGGAATCCACATTCTGCTCAGCGTAACAAGGCAGAGAGGCCACCACTTCAACCCCTTCAGAGGCAAGAAACTCCGCGAGATCTTCCTGTCCCGGCTCCAGCAGAACCGTCAGATTACAGCGATCAATAACCGAAACACCCAATCGGCGGGCCTCCCGAACCAGGCTGCGAAACAGGGGATTCATTTCCGGCGCACCACCTGTCAGGTCCAGCTGGCGCACGTCATGAAGACGGATAAACTCAAGAACGTCCGCAATGGTGTCTTCATCCATCAGCTCCGTTCGTGTCGGGCCGGCCCCTACATGACAATGCGTACAACTGAGATTGCAAAGATATCCCAGGTTTACCTGCAGGGTTTCCAGCTTGCGACGCTTCAGTGCCGGAAAATCAGAGACCATCAAAAGAGGGCGGGTGTCGAGCATGTATGACTCCAAATTCTAGGTGTGCTCTACGTTCAGACCACTAAGCTGTCATAAAGTTCCCGGTTTGTCATCCAAACACGCCGCCATTATACTTGCCACCTGCTGCCCCCATAGCTCAGCTGGATAGAGCGTCCCCCTCCTAAGGGGAAGGTCGCACGTTCGAATCGTGCTGGGGGCACCACGTTAATACGCCGAGGGAACATGGCTTGAAAATAACAACATCTACCCCGTTTCCCTATTCCAGACTGGAGGTGGACTCTCTTCGAGGACTCGCCCTCATCGCAGTCGTCTGGCACCATGCCAGTCTTGTCATGGGTAACCAGCTTGTTAAACTAGAACTATACAATGATCAGGTGAGACAAATAGTCGCCGGGCTCTCTGCGCTCATCGCCCCTCTGCGCATGCCCTTGTTCACGATTCTTTCTGGACTTGTTTATGCCATGAAACCGGTCGCTGACTGGCGGATCGGGCAATTCGTGCAAGGGAAGGTCAGGCGGATAATGATACCGCTGTTT
>JAUIAZ010000444.1 GCA_030427465.1 Gammaproteobacteria bacterium
GTTGCCAAAATCAATGACCAGGCGCCACTGGAGAAAGTCTGTCTGCTGGGTTGTGGTGTTACCACGGGCATCGGTGCCGTGCTTAATACGGCCAAGGTGGAACCGGGCTCCACGGTGGCTGTATTTGGCCTGGGTGGCATTGGCCTGAGTGTCATTCAGGGAGCGGCCATGGCCAAGGCGTCGCGCATCCTGGCGGTCGATATCAACCCGGACAAGTTCACGATGGCCCGTGAAATGGGCGCGACGGATTGTGTGAACCCCAGTGAATCGGACAAGCCCCTGGCCGAACAGATTGTAGAGCTGACGGATGGCGGCGTGGATTATTCCTTCGAGTGTGTGGGGAATGTCCACCTCATGCGGGCTGCACTGGAATGCTGCCATAAGGGCTGGGGCACCTCTGTTATCATCGGAGTGGCCGGGAGCGGTCAGGAGATCTCAACACGCCCCTTCCAGCTGGTTACCGGACGAACCTGGAAGGGGACTGCTTTCGGTGGTGTGAAAGGTCGCTCGGAATTGCCGGGCTATGTTGAGAAATACATGGCCGGGGAGATACAGGTGGATCCCTTTGTCACCTACTCATTGGGACTTGAAGACATCAACAAGGCTTTTGACTACATGCATGAGGGCAAGAGCATCCGGTCGGTTATTCTGTTCTGAAACCACAGCCTGAAGCGAGGGGCAGTCAGCATGCAATTGCAGAGTATCGAGCACCACAAGGCCTTTGGCGGTCACTGGCAGCGTTACCGACATGATTCGGAGGCCTGTCAGTGTGAAATGAAGTTTTCCGTATTCCTGCCGTCCGGGGTGGAGCAGGGGAAAAGCCACGCTCTGCCTGTCATTTTCTGGTTGTCCGGCCTCACCTGCACGGATGAAAACTTCGTGCAGAAATCCTTTGCAGAAGCTGCCGCCGCAGAAGCAGGGCTGATACTGGTGGTGCCGGATACCAGCCCCAGAGGCTGTGACATTGAAGGCGAAGAGGAATCCTATGATCTCGGCACCGGTGCGGGTTTCTATCTCGATGCCAGTGAGGAGCCCTGGGCGGCTCACTACCGGATGGAATCCTATATAGCTTCTGAGCTCTATGACACCGTGATGGCGGCCTTTCCGGTCGACCACAACCGGGTCGGGCTGATGGGGCACTCAATGGGCGGGCATGGTGCCCTGACGCTGGGGCTCAAGTACCCCGAAAAATTCCACAGCGTTTCGGTTTTTTCACCGATCTGTAATCCGTCAGCGGTGCCCTGGGGCAAGAAGGCCTTTACGGCCTATCTGGGCCATGACAAGGGGCACTGGAAGCGCCACGATGCCTGTGAACTGATAGAGAACGGTGCCCGACTGCCACATCTGCTGGTTGATCAGGGCATGGATGACGAGTTCCTGGCCAGCCAACTGATGCCCGAGGCGCTGGACACCGTCTGCCGGAATGCCGGAATCCCCCTGGACCTGCGTCGCCATTCCGGTTACGACCATAGCTACTTCTTCATCAGAAGCTTTATTGCGGACCACATCCGCTACCATCAGTCGCGCTGGTCAGTTTGAACAGAACACGCAGGAATTTGGGACATAGGGCATGAATACAGGCACCTTGCTGAAAATCATATTCTGGGGCGGTATGGCCTATCTGGTTTTACACTTTCTTCAGAGGCCAAATGAGCAGGTTGCCGCTTACCAAAACGATATCAGGGACATTCAGGAAAGAGACACGCAGACAAAGGCTACAGAGGCCCAGCGTGTGCAGGTGGTCAAAGAGCAGCTCGATGCCGCAGGGTTTGAGGATGCTGCGCTGGAGCAATGTATTGCCAATGAGATCGCCCTGCGGGAGCACCTGATCCGATATGGGAAGTTTGATCCTTTTACCGAACTGGAAAGCCTGGACTGCAGCCGGAAGAAGATCAGCAACCTGAGAGGTATCCAGAACTTTGTCGCCCTCAAAAAGCTGAATCTGTCCGGCAATAACCTGAGCTTCGTTGACCCTCTGAGTGGGCTGCAGAATCTGGAGTCTCTTGATCTTTCGAACAACAAGGGGCTTGATTCCCTGTGGACAATCACCAGTCTGCCCAAGCTCCATACACTCAACGTGAGAGGACTGCCGCTGAGAAACCCGGCACATGTCTTTGACTTCGCCGCCCTGAACAAACTGGAGATCCATTTCGACAACGAGCAGCGTTGTGCGGATCTGGATGCTTTCTTTGCCGCAGCCCGGTCAAAGTCGGTGTACGTTCAGCGCCCTCGGGAGTGTCTCTCTGATGCCGGTCGATCCATGAGGATGTGACCACAACCCGCGCCCTGCCGGAGGTCTTCGAACCTATGAACAGCTACTTGAAACCGTTTGCCCTTTGTTCCGCTCTGCTGTTGGCGGCCTGTAGTGATGATGAGGTGGGCGACGTCTCACTCGGGCTGTTTACCACCAAGGATATCAAGATCGAGAGCCTTCAGGATCCGCTGGTTCCCGGCGTCACCTGTCATCTCTCCAGAATTGAAGCCGATCTGGATTTTTCCGATCCCTCTGATGCCAGTATTGCCTGCCGGCAAACCGGAGAAATTACCAGCCAGATGCTGGGAAGCATTGACCGGTCCAAGAGTGGGGAAACGGTATTCAGCAAGTCGCAGTCGGTATTCTTCAAGTCACTGAAGATACGCAGAATATATGACCCGGGCGCGCAAACGCTGTTATATCTGGCCTACACGACGAAAGAGACATCGGGCAGCTTCAAACACAGTCTGTCCAGCGTGCCCCTCTGGGGAACCGGAGCCTGGCGCGACTCTCTT
>JAUIAZ010000445.1 GCA_030427465.1 Gammaproteobacteria bacterium
GCAGACAGTACCTTGGCCACACCTTCCGCCTTGGCTGCGGCCGCAGCGATGTCACCAATACCTTCGCCAGCAACCAGCACATCAATGTCACCGCCAATGGCTTTCGCAGCAGCGATCACGTTAAGAGTGGAAGGCTTCAGAGCGGAACCGTCATGATCAGCAATAACCAGAATACCCATATTAAATCACCTTCGCTTCGTTCTTCAGTTTTTCAACCAGCTCTTCGACGCTGCCCACTTTGATACCCGCTTCACGCTTGGCAGGCTCAGTTACTTTCAAGGTTTTCAGTCGCGGCGCCACGTCAACACCCAGATCGGCAGGAGACACGGTTTCCAGCGGCTTCTTCTTGGCCTTCATGATATTAGGCAGGCTGGCGTAACGGGGTTCGTTGAGTCGCAGATCGGTGGTAACGATCGCTGGCAGGTTGAGGGCAACCGTCCGAAGACCTCCATCTACCTCACGGGTAACTTCAACCTTGTCTCCATCAACCGAAACTTCAGAGGCGAAAGTAGCCTGACCGTATCCACACAATGCGGCCAGCATCTGACCGGTCTGGTTGTTGTCAGAATCGATGCTCTGCTTGCCCAGAATAACCAGTTGCGGCTCTTCTTTGTCAACCAGGGCTTTCAGGGTCTTGGCCACACCAAGCGCCTGAACTTCTTCGTCCGTCTCTACCAGGATACCGCGATCCGCGCCCAGCGCCAGAGCGGTTCTGATCTGCTCCTGCGCGACTTTGGGACCGATCGAAACAACGACGACCTCTGTCGCCACACCCTTTTCTTTCAGGCGAACCGCCTCTTCCACAGCGATCTCACAGAATGGATTCATCGCCATTTTGACGTTGCTCAGGTCAACGCCGCTTTGGTCGGCCTTGACTCGGGCCTTTACGTTGTAGTCGATTACGCGTTTGACAGCGACCAGAACCTTCATAGATTCCTCGTTACGTTTGGTGGGTTGATACTGGCGAGCACATCGCCCTCTTACCGCTTGATACAGGCGGCAAAGGCACGTGGATCACCTCTCGAAAGCGCCATAGTCTGAACCCGTTTGCCGGCGAGGTCAACTGCAGAGCGCCCCAACCTCACTTAAACGGCTGTTTTTTCGACAATTTTGATTCAACACAAGCGCACAATAAGCGTAAAATTCTCTAAAATATGAAACGTTTTAGCAGCTCAATTCAAACAAACGTTTGTTTGAATTGCTTTTTGAGTTATCCTGTCGCCAGAATATTCCCTATAATTCATGGGATTTTGCGCGCCGGACGGAAGCAGCCCTGATGGCCAAAACCATTATAGTAGAGGAGAAGAGCGTGGAAAGAGAATCAATGGAGTTCGACGTACTGATCGTCGGTGGTGGCCCGGCAGGACTCTCTGCAGCCTGCCGCATTCTGCAACTCGCTCAGGAGAACAACCACGAGCTCACAGTGTGCGTGGTGGAGAAGGGTTCCGAAGTGGGTGCGCACATCCTGGCCGGCACCGTATTTGAGCCCAGCGCCCTGAATGAGCTGTTCCCTAACTGGAAAGAGCTCGGCGCCCCGCTGAAAACTGAAGTCAAGAAAGATGACATTTTTTATCTGAGAAGTCAGGACAGTGCCATCAAGGTTCCCAATGCCTTTGTTCCCAGGAACATGCACAACCACGGCAACTACATCATCAGCCTGGGCAACCTTTGCCGCTGGCTCGCCGAGCGTGCGGAAGAGCTGGGTGCAGAAGTTTACCCCGGTTTCCCGGCAGCAGAAGTGCTCTACGGTGAAAACGGCGAAGTTAAAGGTGTGATCACCGGCGACATGGGCGTGGGTGAAGATGGTCAGCCAAAAGACAGCTACACGCCGGGCATGGAACTTCATGCCAAGTACACCCTGTTCTGCGAAGGCGCCCGCGGACATCTCGGCAAGCAACTGATCAGCAAGTTCAACCTGGATGCCGGCAAAGATCCTCAGCACTATGGGATCGGCATCAAGGAACTCTGGGAAATCGACCCCGCCAAGCACGAAGAAGGCCTGGTCGTGCACACCACCGGCTGGCCGCTGACAGAAACCCGCTCAACCGGTGGTTCCTTCCTGTATCACCTGGAGGATAACCAGGTCTACGTCGGTCTGATCAGCGATCTTAGCTACAGCAACCCGCACATGTCTCCCTTCGAAGAGTTCCAGCGCTTGAAACTGCATCCTGAAATCAGCAAGTACCTGGAGGGCGGCAAGCGGATTGCCTATGGTGCACGCGCCCTGACAAAAGGCGGCTTCAATTGCCTGCCGAAGCAGACTTTCCCGGGCGGATTGCTGCTGGGCTGTGATGCAGGCACTCTGAATTCATCCAAGATCAAGGGCAGCCATACCGCCATGAAGAGCGGTATGATTGGGGCGGAAGTGGTATTCGCTGCGCTTAAGGGCGGTGATACAGGCGGACGGGAACTGGCCCAGGAGTACAACTCCACATATGAAGCCTCTTCCTTGTATAAAGAGCTGCACACCGAGCGCAATTTTGGCCCGGCAATGCACAAATTCGGTAATTTCATCGGTGCGGGCATCGCATTCTTCGAGCAGAACATTCTGCGTCGCAGCCTGCCGATCACTCTGCATGACACCGAAGTTGACCACAAACAGCTTAAGCCAGCGGCCGAGTGCAACAAGCCGAGCTATCCGAAGCCCGACAACAAGCTGACATTCGACAAGCTCTCCTCGGTGTTTCTGTCCAACACCAACCACGAAGAAGATCAGCCTTGTCACCTGCGTCTCAAGGATCCTTCGATCCCCATCGAGAAGAAT
>JAUIAZ010000446.1 GCA_030427465.1 Gammaproteobacteria bacterium
CGGGTCTGCCAGTGTCACTGCTGTCTGGATCGCCAGAAACTGCTTCTGCAGTGCAGACAAGGCATCCCCTTCCTGAGCATTCAGCCGGTTCAGTAAAGGTTCAATGCGGATGAGGGCATACTGCAGAGAGCGGGGGTTACCTCGATCCAGCAACAGGTGCTGCCAGACTTTGTAATAAGCGTAATTCATGCCATAACCGCGACGGTGGCTGTAGAGGCAATCATGTGACTCCAGCAGCATTTCACGCAGGGCGGCCTCTTTGTCATGCTCCAGCTCCGGAATCACATTCAGTACGGCACCGAGTATATTGATGGCCCGTTCGATGCGGCGCCCGAGCATCAGCCACAGTCCGCCCTGATCCCGTGCCATGCTTTCATTGGCCGCGCCCCAGAAGGCCAGCAGGGCACTCAGGAATGGCTGTGTGAATCGCTCTACTGAAGAAAGTGCCCAGTTCTTTTCACTGAAATGAAGCAGTTCTTCGATTTCCTCAATCATGCGCCAGCAGTCGCCGGACCAGAGATCCCTCAACATATAGGCGCTGCGAATACTGGCGTTGAGATTGTAGGATACCGAACCGACTTTCTGGCCATTCAGCACCAGCGTCTGAACGGTTTCCATACGCGCCAGGCGCTCCGGATCCATCGGGCAGAAGGTGGTCAGCATGGGCTGCAGGGCCTTGAGCACTTCCAGCTCACTTTCAAAGCCGAAGTCGTAAGGGTTCTCAAGCCGGCGCACGTAGGCCCGCATCAGACGTAGCAGGGACTCGGTGCGTTCATTGTAACGCGCCATCCAGAAAAGGTTCTCGGCTGCACGGCTTGTGAGCACTGCAGCGGCACTGCGCACCTCGTTGGGGCGCAACTGAAGCACATCCTTGGCCTTTACACCGCTGCGCAGAACCCAGGTATCCTTGCTGCCTCCGCCGCGCTGACTCGATACCACAAATCCGTTGGCATCCGGCGTCACCCGCGTGAGCCCACCCGGCATTACATCATAATCACGACCGTTGCCGGCGGCGTAGCCTCTCAGCACCAGGTGACGGGGCTGCATACTCTCCTGTGCAAGAACCGGCATGGTTGAAAAACTCAGGGTTTGCTGACCGACAAAACGCCAGGGTTGGGCACGCATCTGGGCCACCAGTCGTTCTTTCTGGGCACGACTCAAGAGGCCACCGAAAGTCACCGTATCGGAACGATCCAGTGTCTTGACCACCATTTCATCCAGGTGCTTGAGCACATGATTTAGTGCCTTCGCGTCGCCGCACCACCAGCTGGCGACATTGGGCAATTTCAGATCCTCATTCAGGAAATGGCGGCAGAGCCCCTGCAGGAAAGGCAGCAGGGCCGGCGACTCAAGAAAGCTGCTGCCAATCGGGTTGGCCATGCCGATGTTACCCAGTGCCTGTGCCTGCAGCAGACCGGGTACGCCCAGCATGGAGTCCGGCCGCAAATGTATCGGATCACAAAAGAGATCGTCGACCCGTCGCAACATCACATCGACCGGCTTCAGGTCGTTCACTGTTTTCAGGTAAACCTTACCTCGCCGGACCATGAGGTCGCCACCTTCAACCAGGGTAATACCCAACTGCGCCGCCACATAAGCGTGTTCAAAATAGGCTTCGTTACCCACACCCGGCGACAGCAGCACAATGGTTGGTTCGCGCTGGCTATGGCGGGACAGGCCGGTCAGGTGCCGCTTCAGATGCTGGTAAAACTGGGAAAGTGGCGCCGGTGTCAGCCCGTTGGCGACTTCACCGAGGGTCTGCCGGGTGACCAGCCTGGCCTCCAGCACGTAGCCGGTACCACTGGGCCCCTGGGCACGGTCGCTCAGAGCCCACCAGGCTCCATCCGGCCCGCGGGCCAGGTCGGCCGCATACAGGGTCAGGGGCTGGTTTACGGCGCCACGCAGCATACTGAGATAGGCCGGGTGCTGGTGCCATACTTCCGGGGGCAGCAACCCGGCACTCAGACAGGTCTGATCGCCATAGAGATCTTCCAGAATCAACGACATCAGGTGGCTGCGCTGAATCAGGCCGGCTTCCAGGCCATTCCACTCGGCTTCGGGAATCAGCAGGGGCAGCGGGTCCAGCTTCCAGGTTCTCCGGATGCCTTCCGGGTCATCGTAGACGTGGTAATAAACCCCCTGCTCTTTGAGACGACGGGAGGTTTCGCGTTGCAGGCGATGGATATCCTGGTGCGTCAGCCCTTCAAGGAAACGGTTCAGCGGCTGCCAGGAAGGCCGGATCACGCCAGAGGCATCGACCAGCTCATCGTAGATCCCTTCCAGCGCTGCATAAGGCAGGCCAGCCAGGTCCAGCAAGGGCTGGTCATCCGCTCTCATCCCGATCCGCTCCATATTCTTATTCCGGACGTTGCATTCTCAGATCCAGTGTATAAGGGAATAACGGGTTGGGTCGAGTTTCTGCCGGAGCGGCAACAACTTTGCCGCCACTGTGCGCCTGGAAAGAGCCACCGCCCGGAACCGGTGGCACCGCCTGCAGCACCCCATGCTGATGGCCCATGTCTTCCATGCGGTTAACCCGGCGGGCTTCGGCTTCCAGCGCATTGACCGGGAAGGTGTCGTAGTTTCTGCCACCCGGATGCACCACATGATAGGTCCCCCCACCGATGGAGCGCCCGGACCAGGTATCAAAAACGTCAATCACCAGCGGACTGTGCACTCCAATTGTCGGGTGCAGGGCAGACCAGGGCTGCCAGGCACGGTAACGGATTCCAGCGACATAGGTACCCTCGGTCGCG
>JAUIAZ010000447.1 GCA_030427465.1 Gammaproteobacteria bacterium
GGTCGCAGAACAGGTTCGGGCAGAATATGAAAAAGACATCGACGCCATGGCGGAACGGGTACGCGGAATCTATCAGCAGTACATGCCGAAAGAGCCGCTAGCTACCCAGGATGATGAAATTGCCCACAGCAAACTGCTGGAACAGTATCTGACGGGCGAAGAAAAAGAGACCATCAAATCACTCAATGCAGACCGCGAACGCCTGATGAGAGCAATGCGGGAAGATATCGCGCGCTACAGTGCCGAACTCGTCGAACGGCATCAGGCCAAGCTCTTGCCTCAACTCGAAAAACTGGGGGCCCGCCTGGGTGAGCGCGTACAAACCCTGAATGCCGTAGCGGCTGAAATTCCTTCCGCGCAGCTGGAGGCACTCGCTGACCTTCCCGGCGTCGCTGAAATCGTCTATGACCATCCGGGCGAACCAGAACTGAGCAACCAGGTCAGCTCTCTGGGTGTGAACTCCTGGTGGAGCTCCGGCTTCGATGGCGGCGTCTGGGATGTCGGTGTACTGGATTCCGGCGTACTGGAAACCCACAGTGCCCTGAACAGTCACACCTTCTACGAGAACAGCAGCGCCAATGGCAACCACGGTACCGGTGTGGCCTGCATGTATGCCAGTACTCATGGCACTCATCGGGGCCTGGCCTTTGGCCTGGATTCCATCCTGGTGGATAATGCCGGCAACACCTCCACGTCCATGAGTGGTGCCGACTGGATGGTTCGCTCCGCAGGGGATGACCCGGAAGTCATCAACTACAGCTGGGGCAATGGTGCTGCCACTGGTAATAACTGGCATGCGTTCTCGCGTTTTGTGGATGGTATCGTCGCCGACTACAACACATCCTGGGCAAAATCTGCCGGGAACAATGGTTTCGGCACCAACACCATGACCGTACCGGCAAACAACTACAACGCCCTCACGGTTGCCAACATGAACGACCAGAACACCATCACCCGCAGCGATGATGTGATCACCGGTTCCAGCAGCCGTGGCCCCACGCATGATGGCCGCAAAAAACCGGATATCACTGCGCCCGGGCACAACACCATGACCTGTAACAACAGCGGCGGGTACAGCAACCTCGGCGGCACAAGCTCAGCTGCGCCAAAAGTCGGAGCTGCCACCCTGCTGCTGACCGATGGCGGGAACTGGGACCCCAAGGCCATCAAGGCCGTACTGATCAATACCGCGGATTCCTGGGAAGACAACAACACCCAGACCACCACGGATGACGGCCCGGTCAACCGCAAGGAGTGGAACAAGACTTATGGTTGGGGCTACCTGGATCTGTGGCACGCACACTTCCACCGCAACGACTACTTCCGCAGCAGTGTGCGCCCGAATGGTCAAAGTGGTGATTTCAAGTTGTACAAGGGGCACATGTACAACGGAGACAAGGCCACGTTGGTCTGGGAACGGGATGTCACTTACAAGAATGCAGCGACGCCCACCCAGTACCGCGATCTGAGTGACCTGGACCTGCGGCTGTACAACGAAAACACCAATGGCGCAACGGACTCTGATCTGGCCATTCGCGACAATGTGCATCAGGTGGCAGCGACCACCAGCATGCCCTCGGTCGTGAAGGTGTATGCCTACAGCAGCAACTTCGATGGTGCCAGCAGCGAGCCCTATGCCCTGGCTACGGAAGAAGGATTCAGCACAGCCATCGGACCACGCTTCACCAACTCACTCATTGCGCCCAGCAGCGTGGCGCGGGGTAGCGTATTCACCGTCTCTGCCACCGTGCGCAACACCGGAGACCTGCGCGGTCACAATGTCGCGGCCACACTGAACCTGCCCTTTGGCTACTCACTGGTATCCGGCAGCAAAACCCGTAGCCTGGGAGACATCCATGATGGTCAGGTCAGAGTCGTTACCTGGCAGGTGCGTGCACCGTCCTGGTGGTGGTTCTTTGGTGGCAACGGCGTTCTGCGCGTCAGCACCAACAGCAACTCCTACGGTGAAAGCTTCAGTGGCTCTGCTGCACGCAGCATTCAAACACACTAAGCAGCCCCTCTGAACGGAAACTGCCGGCCCGCATTCAATAGCGGGCCGGCAGTTTTTCACAAATGGTGAAACGCTTGTGATCGCAATGAATGTAACCCCCGGTCTCCAGGTCCTTGAGGATTCTGGAGACCATTTCACGACTGGCTCCGACGCGATTGGCAATATCCTGCTGGGTCAGCGGAATGGTGATCACCACATTCTCATGATCGGGGTCCGGTTCAGCGAGTTGCAACAGGGTATTGGCCACCCGGCCATAGACATCCATCAGAGCCAGACTCTTCACATTTTCAGTCAGCGCACGCACCCGTGATGCCAGACTTCTGATCAGGTTGAAGGCCAGCTCCGGCGAACTTTCCAGACACTCCCGAAACACTGCCTGACTGATAACCAGGCAGCGACTCGGCTCAACGGTCATGACGGAAGCGGAACGACACTGATCATCCAGCAATGACAGCTCTCCAAAAGAGTCTCCCGGAAGCAGGTCGTTCAGGGTCACTTCCTTGCCGGAATCATCGCAGCAATACACGCGCAAACGCCCTTTGACGACGATGAACAAGCCGTTTGTTTCGTCCCCTTCTGACAGTATGATGGTGTTTCTGGTGTAATTCCGGGGTACCGCACCCTGCTCCAGCAAGCTAAGCTCAGCCTCACTGAGTCCAGCAAACACGGGCACTTTGGATAACAGGCTCATAAGGCAATGACCGCTCGAGCAAATAATAAAAAGCATACACCCAAATTTCGGCA
>JAUIAZ010000448.1 GCA_030427465.1 Gammaproteobacteria bacterium
ATGCCGCCGCGAATAGTCTCCCACTCCTGGTTGAGGCTCCAGTGAATGATGGGAGCCGTTTGCCCCTCGACCAGTGCCTGAATGATCTCGAGCAGTTCTGGCTCGGGGTAGAGCGTATGCCAGGGGCGCCCACTCATTTCATGATCAAAGCGGAGGTCTTGAACCAATTCCCGCGCACGGTCCAGGCGCCCCTGATTAATCGCCAGGTTCCAGCTTTGCAGGCGGTGGTAGGTCAAGTCGATGGGAGTCAGCTGGTCGATGCCCCGGTCCAGAGCCTGTTTCAGCGCCGCGTCTGCCTGATCCAGCTGGTGCGATTCGCGTAACAAACCCGCTCTCAGATAGGGAATCAGGGCATGTAGCGGACTACTGGCAGACTCTGCCCGAAGCGTCTCTTCGAGGTGCTCGATCCAGCGCCAGGCCTGTGGAATGTCTCCACTGAACAGCAGGCAGGGCACCAGCCAGTTGATGCTGACCGCCTGCCCGTAAAGGTCACCATGCTGCTCACACTCTCTCGCACAGGCTATAAAAGCTTGCCTGGCAGCCTGTACCTCCCCCGCATACAAGCGATTAACCGCCAGCGCCTGGCGGACCCAGGGACCCAGCGGGCTGGCAGGAAAGGCCGGGTGGGCCTCGACCGCGACCAGCAGTTTGTGGGTGTCCTGTTCGCGACCACTGTAGAGAGCAATCTGGCTACGACCGAACAGGGCGACCAGCCCGAGTGGCGCATCGGAGCTCAGCTCTGCTGTGAGAGATTCCAGCGCCTGGTCAGCTTGAGTAAACCGGCCTTCCCGGAAGCTGTTCAGTCCTTTGGCCAGACGCAACCAGGCAAACTGGTGCACTGCCGCCGGGGGAATTTGTCGCAGCCGCGCCAGCAGTACCGGCGTCAGGCCCTGCATCAGCCACTGCTCAAGGCGCTCGGCCAGCAGGCGATCAACGGCTGCCCATTGCTCACCATCGAGTAGCAGATCCAGTGCGGTCATCCTGAATCCCTGCCGCGTGAACCAGTCTGAGGCTTGCAGCCTGATGGCCTCAGCACCTGTGTGTGTGAGAGGGTGCTGGCGCAGCCAGTCCCTGAAAAGATCGTGCAGGCGGAAGGCCCCAGCCGGCACTTCCAGTGCCTGGATCAGGGCTTCACTGTGTTTCAGTTGCGTGAGAATACCCGCGGAATCGTTTGCTTGCCGCAGGGTGTCCAACAGATCAGCGGTAAACCAGGGCAGGTGCGCCGCGTGGGACAGGAAGCTACGGATTTCCGGAGACTGCCGGGTGTAAATTTCTTCAAACAGATAGTCTGACAGGGGCCCCTGATGTCCCACCAGCTGTTGCAGGGTGCTATCGATATCCTGGCCCCGCGAGAGGGTGCGTCCGGCCAGTTGCAGAGCCGCAGGCCAGCCCTCGGTTTTGCGCTGAAGATAACGGCACTGCTCACGGTTTAGGGGAAGACCCAGACCCCGGCACAAAAAGGTCTGGCAGTCCTGATCATCAAATTTCAGCTGATTGGGGCCGAATTCCAGAACTTGCTGGGCGACACGACGTTTTCCGAGCTGCAGGTCCGGCTGCGTGCGGCTGGTGATAATGAGGTGCAGACGGGGCGGGCAGAGATCCAGAAGCTGATTCAGGCCTTGCAGAATATCCGGGGCGGAGGCGTTTTGCAGATCATCCAGCACCCAGATCAGATGCTCCGGTGCCTGCCAGCCACGACCCAGGCGCACGAGCTGTGAGGCCAGTCGTTCCCTGATTGCCTCAGCCGTATCTCCCTGTGCGCAGGGCCCCTCCTGCCGGGCCAGGCTGGGGCGCAGACGAAGTTCCGGCAAGGTATCGTTCAGGAGTTGTTCAAAGCGAGACCAGAAGGCCAGCGCATCATTGTCACGAGGGTGCAGAGGCATCCACACAGTCGGGTGCTTCGCGTGCTGCAGCCAATCCCTGACCAACAGGCTTTTGCCGTAGCCGGGCGGGGCGACGAGCAGGGTCAGCGGATGCTGAAGTGCTTTATTCAGGTGCGCCAGAAGGCGCTCCCGGACGACCCAGGAAACCGAAAGATCGGGGGAGGACAGAAATTCACCCTGCAGGGCAAAGCGACTTTCCTCTACGGCTGAAAAAGTGTGATCTGCTTCACGGTTCACTGGCCCGGGCTCATCCTTTCTGCGCATTCTTCAAAGGGGCTCGCTTGGCACACTGGCAGCGAACTTTAACAAGGATAACACGGGGGAAATGCCGATGTTACGAGCCCCAGGAAAACAGGGTATCTGGAGGTGCCTGCCCATGTTTCTATTTCTCTGTACAATGCAGCAGTGGGTCTATGCCGAGCAACAGTGGCGTCAGGAAATCGACCAGGAAGGAATCCGGATTGGCACCCGTGCTGTGGGGGATTCGGATATCCGGGAGTTCCGTGCGCAGGTGCGCGTTGATGCGCCAGTGGCTGCGGTGCTGGCCTTGCTGGATGATGTGCCATCTTTCGCGGACTGGATCGAAGGCTGTTCCGATGCCCGCCTGATAGGCCAGCACCACTTCCGGCACCGTCTCACCTATCAAGTCAACGACATGCCCTGGTTTGTCAGTGACCGTGACCTGGTGATGGAGGTCAGTGTCCAGGAGCTGGAATCCGGCCATTTTCTTCTCTTGCTGAGTAATCGCCCTGATGCATTCCCGGATCAGGGGCTGGTCAGAGTCAACCGTGCCTCAGGTTACTACCTCCTGAAGCCGGACGCAGAAGGGGGCACCTGGTTGACCTGGGAACAGCATATGGAACC
>JAUIAZ010000449.1 GCA_030427465.1 Gammaproteobacteria bacterium
TTCGTGAAGCGCTGGTTGAAGGTGAGGTGCAGACGCGCGCAGCCTTTGTCCGCCATAACCAGAGAGTCAGGGAAGAAGTCGAAAACCTGGAGGACAAAACCCGACGTCGGGATCTGCTGGTTTCCGAAGACCAGTTGTTTGACTTTTATGACGCGCGTTTGCCGGCAGACATTCATAATGTCCGGGCGCTGGATGCCTGGTACAAAAAGCTGGATGAGTCTGGCAGACACGCACTGATACTGACACGTGAAGACCTGCTGACGGATAAAGTCGGAGATGTGAAGTTTGAGGCTTTCCCGGACACCCTGCGCGATAGGGGGCACGAATTCCCCCTGGAATACCAGTTCCGCCCCGGAGAGAAAAACGACGGGGTGACTCTGAGGCTGCCCCTGGCCGGGCTCAAGCAGTTGCCGGTGGCCAAACTCGACTGGCTGGTTCCGGGCCTGGTGCCGGAAAAAATAGAAGCCCTGCTCCGGGCCCTGCCCAAGCAGTGGCGGAAGCAGTTCGTGCCCGTGCCTGAATACGCCAGGGCGCTGGCCGAGGCCATTGACCCGGAAGAAGGCAGCCTGCTTGAATCCATGACCCGCCATCTGAAGCGCATGACTGGCCTCGATGTGCCCCTGGAAGCCTGGCAGCCGCACAGACTGCCGGAGCACCTGCGACTGAATCTTCAGGTGATGGACGCCGAGGGGAAAGTGATAAAAGAGGGGCGTGATTATCATGAAATCGTGAAGGAACTGGAGCCGGCACTGAAAGCGGTCGCCATGCCGGCCGGCGCTGCGGCCTTTCGCGAAAGTGGCGGACTGACGCGCTGGCCGGAGCAGCCTATCCCAAGTGCCCAGGCTGTTCAGGACCAGGGCATTCGCCTGGAAATGTATCCTTACCTGCGTGACGATCGTCAGTCGGTTTCCCTGGTGGCCAGTTTTGATGAAGCCTTTGCTGCACACAGCCACCGCCAGGGGGCGGCGCGTCTGATACTGCTGACGCAGGCAGAGACCACCCGGTTTATTCTCGACAAGTTGCCCGGAAAGCGCGAAATCGGTTTACTTTATGCCCCGGTAGGTCGCGTCAATGAGCTGCTGGACGACTTCCTTCTGGCGGTTGTGTATGAGCACTTTTTCCAGGATGGGGTGCCACGCTCCCGGGAAGCCTTCGAAGCCTGTGTTCGGGCGGGGTTGGGCACCTGGGTGGCACAGGCCGAGCAAAGGGCCGATACCCTGCGCAAGGTGCTGAAGGGTTACCACGAGGTCAGCAAGAAACTGGGCGGCAAACAGAACCTGGCGCTGATGATGTTCCTCGGGGACGTCAAAATGCAGGTGGAAGCACTGGTATATCCCGGGTTTCTGCGCGATATTCCCTGGCAGTGGATAGAAGAGTATCCGCGTTATTTTGAAGCGCTACATGTGCGACTGGAGAAGATGCCCCGGCAGATGGGGGCGGAACGCCAGTTTCAACCGGTCCTGACCCGGCTCTGGGAGCAATATACCCGGATGAAAGAAAAGCATCAGCGCGAGGGTGTGTTCGACCCGGAACTTGAAACCTACCGCTGGATGCTGGAAGAGCTGCGGGTTTCTCTGTTTGCCCAGCAACTGGGCACAAGGATCAGCGTCAGCGAGAAAAAACTGGAGCGCCAATTTGAGCGCGTCAGAAAGTCTTGAGGGATAGGGTGCAAGGCAGGGCTGTGCTAAGCTAACTCCAATACGGGCACGAGTAATCGATAAGGGGAACCAGTGATACCGGTCGTAATCAGTGGCACGGGGCTATTCACCCCGGCGAACAGCATTTCCAATGACGAACTGGTGGCATCTTTCAATGCCTGGGTCGATCTTTTCAACGAGACGAACCGGCAGGCCATCGAAGCAGGTGAAGAGACCGCGCGACAGCATTCATCGTCAGAGTTCATTCTCAAGGCTTCAGGCATAAAGAGCCGCTACGTAATTGATAAAGAAGGCATTCTTGATGTCAATCGCATGAAGCCCTATATTCCGGAACGACCTAATGAGGAACCGGGAATCCAGTGCGAAATGGGCATGGCTGCCTGTCGTGAGGCTCTGGAGCGGGCTGGCAAGACCGTGGATGACGTGGATGCCGTGATTGTGGCCTGTTCTAACCTGCAACGTCCTTACCCCGCTATTGCCGTTGAACTCCAGACAGCACTTGGCATACAGGGCTTTGCCTATGACATGAACGTGGCCTGTTCCTCAGCCACTTTCGGTATTCAGGCTGCTGCCAGTGCGGTTTCCTCGGGTGCAGCAAGGGTAGTCCTGGTGGTCAGCCCGGAAATCTGCAGCGGGCACCTGAACTTCACAGACCGGGACAGCCACTTCATTTTCGGTGACGCCTGTACGGCGGTTGTGGTGGAAAGCCGGGATACCTGCAGCGCGCAGGGAGCCTTTGAGATTTTGGATACCCGTTTGGTGACGAGATTCTCCAACAACATCCGCAACAACTTTGGCTTTCTGAACCGGTGTGATGAGTCCGGCGTTGGCAAACCCGACAAGCTCTTTATTCAGGAGGGGCGCAAAGTATTCAAGGAAGTCGTGCCTCTGGTTTCTGAACTGATTCAAAGCCATCTGGCCGATCACGATCTGAATGTAGAAGAACTGAAGAGAATGTGGCTGCATCAGGCCAACATCAACATGAATCTCCTGATTGCGCGAAAAGTGCTGGGTCGCGATGCCACCGACGAAGAGTCTCCTACCATTCTGGACACTTATGCCAACACCAGTTCTGCGGGTTCGATCA
>JAUIAZ010000066.1 GCA_030427465.1 Gammaproteobacteria bacterium
CGTGGTCGTACATCAGGACGGCAAGCAAAGCCTGACGCGTTTCTCGGTGTTGTCCCGGGAAGGGGATGCCACGTTGGTGGAGGCACGCCCCGTCACGGGGAGAACGCACCAGATCCGGGTGCATGCTCAGTTTGCAGGGTATCCGATCATAGGAGACCCGAAATACCTGGCGGATGAACGGCTGCAATTCTGGCGGGCGAGGGGAATACACCGGATGTGCCTGCATGCAGCACGTCTGGAAGTAAATTGGCCAGGCAGAGCCAGGCAGGTATTTGAGGCGGGCTGGGCATTTGCAGGCGGGCTGGAAAGTGCGAAAGGTGGGTGAAGCGACATGAGATATCAGGTAATAGCCCTGGATTGGGATGGCACGCTGGTTAATTCGCTGGACCATATCATTGCGAGTATGCGCAGTGCTTTCGCAGCGGTACAGCGCGACTATCCGGGCGATACCGCTGTCCGGGAGTGCATTGGCCTGGGGATGCAAGATGTTCTGACCCGCTTGCTCGGCGAACCGGAACCTCAGGATCTGGATCCTCTTTTTCAGGCCTACCGTGACGCTTTCATGGCTCGGCCGTCACGCTCTGAAGATATGTTCCCCGGGGTGATGAAAACGCTGAATCACCTGCGTAACTCAGGCTACCAGCTCTCTGTGGTAACCGGGAAGAGTCGGGCCGGGCTGGACCGCGCGCTGGACGAGCTCGGGCTGGCAGGGTATTTTGCGTCGCTGCACTGTGCAGATCAGGTTGCGCCCAAACCCAGGCCGGACATGCTGCTCGAACTGATGAAAACGCTGGATGTTCCTGCTTCCAGCATCCTTATGGTCGGAGATACCACCTTTGACCTGGAAATGGCCCACCGGGCCGGAGTGGCGAGTATCGGCGTCGCCTACGGCGCTCACTCTGTTGAGGATTTGGTGAAGTGGCCGGCTCTGGCGCTTCTGGAGCGTTTTGAGCACCTTCTGGATCATGTCTGAGCCTGACTGGCGCGACAGTAGCGGCGAAGACTTCTTAATCGGACTCCCTGACAAGGGGCCTTTAGCAATAACAGCCAAGAGAGACTGACATGGAAAGACCCGACGACCCGAAAGAGTGGCGTCTCATTGAAAAAATGTTGATGAAGACCCTCGATGAGCGCAAAACCGCACGACGTTGGGGAATCTTTTTCAAGCTTCTGACTTTTGCCTATTTGCTGGCTGTACTGGTGCTCTTTGCCGGCCGGGTGGACCCAAAGGCCCTGGAAATAACAGAGCCGCATGTGGCGCTGATTGAGGTCGCCGGGGTGATTGCAGCGGGCGAAGATGCTAGCGCCGACCGTGTCATTACCTCCCTGCGACGGGCGCATGAGGAGGTCAACGTAAAGGCCATTATCCTGCGTATCAACAGTCCTGGCGGAAGCCCTGTCCAGGCCGGCTACATATATGATGAAATCAAGCGCCTTCAGGCTCTGGATGCGGAAAAACCGATTTATGCCGTCATCGTTGATATTGGGGCTTCGGGTGGATACTACATCGCAGCTGCGGCAGATGAGATCTATGCTGACAAAGCTTCGCTGGTCGGTTCAATCGGCGTGACTGCTGCCGGTTTCGGATTTGTTGAAACACTCGATAAACTGGGAATCGAGCGACGAAATTACACCTCCGGGGAGCACAAGTCCTTCCTTGACCCCTTCCAGCCTGAAGACCCTGAGGAGGTGGCTATCTGGGAAGAGGTTCTTGCCACCACTCATCAGCAGTTTATAGAACAGGTCAAGCTGGGGCGCGGTGACAAACTGGAAACCTCCAATCCACTTTTGTTCAGCGGGGTGGTCTGGACCGGTGAGCAGGCACAAGATCTGGGGCTGGTCGACGGATTGGGCAGTAGCAGCTATGTGGCCCGAGAGGTTATCGGTGTGGAAGAGCTGATTGATTACAGTATGCAGAAGAGTCCGTTTGAGGAGTTGTTGGGTGAACTGGGGGCTTCTTTCGGAGGAGGGTTGATCACGGGCCTGAAAGGCGGGTGGTGGGAGCTGCGCTAAGGCAGCTCCTCGATCATTTCGGGTGCAGCCCCGCCTCTAGCAGATAATCACACAGGCGAATCAGCGGTAGGCCAGTGATGGCACTTGGGTCGTCTGACTGGACGGATTCAAACAGCCTGATGCCAGCCTGTTCCAGTTTGAAGCTGCCGGCGCAGTCGTAGGGCTCATCTGTTTTCAGGTAAGCATCCAAAGCCATTTCGCTGAGATTCCGGAACCGGAGGCGGGTGGTTATGGCGCTTACCCGGATCCAGCCGGATGCTGGGTGCATAAGGCAGAGGCCGGTAAAGAAGGTGGCTTCTTTGCCCTGGCAGAAAGTCAGCTGGGCCAGTGCTGCAGCGTGGTTGCCGGATTTTGTGAGCAGCTTGCCATCACAGACTCCCAGCTGGTCAGAGCCAATAATCCAGTGGTCGGGGTGGGTTCCGGACAAAGCGGCTGCTTTGGTCTTGGAAAGCCTGACGCAGATAGATTCCGGGCTTTCACCCTCCTGCGGGGTCTCGTCGATATCGGGCGATGCCTGATCGAATGCGGGGATCAGCTGTTTAAGTTGCCTGGCCCGGTAGGGTGACGAAGAGGCGAGCAGAATGGCTGGTTGGCCCTGAGTTTCCGGCATTAGGGGTTTCCTGATGAGGTAAAACCCTGAGAATACAAAAAATCAACGACGTTTGCTTTGACTTTAATGTCTTGCCTCACTAGAATTGCGCGCCTATGAAAAAAGGTGAGTGGCTGGATTGGGTCGAACTCAATCGAATGGCGCAGAATGAGTCCTCGCTGTCAGGCGTTCTCACGCAGGACAGGTTGACCAGAATCGCTGAGCGCTCTGTGTCAGTTCCTGCAGAAGAGGCCGGTGACTGGCAACTGAGCTACGAAATTCGTTTCAGGCGGGATGAAAACCGCATAGTGCTCGGGGAAGCGCAGGTGAATTGCGAGCCGGTTCTTCGTTGTCAGCGGTGTCTCGAGCCCGTGGCTTGTGCAGTAGAAAGCCAGGTGACTCTGGCATTTGTGTCCGATGACAAGGCCGCTGAGCAGGTGCCCCGTGGGTACGAACCGGTGGTCGGAAGCGAGCAGGGCGTTGACCTTTTGGCAGCTCTGGAGGATGAGGTGCTACTGGCTCTTCCCATGTTTCCCGCGCATGAGCCGGGGAGCTGTGAGCCGCCTGAATTCGATCAGCCAGCTGTAAAGCCGGAGACTGACAAAAAGTCCCCGTTTGCGGATCTGGCAAAGCTGATCAAGAACAAAGACCACTAGCAAATAACTGCGGCTGGTGGAATTGAATCAAGCTGCTTCAATAAGCGGCAATGTAAGTTAGGAGTGGAAAATGGCTGTTCAGCAGAATAGAAAGACCCGATCACGTCGTGACATGCGTCGTTCACACGATGCCATCAAGGCGAACACCCTGTCTGATGACCCGACAACAGGTGAGAAGCACCGTCGTCATCACGTGACCCCGGACGGCTTCTACCGTGGCCGTCAGGTGATCAACAAAGACGCCGAGTAAAACAGGTTCAGCCCCGGCGTGTCGCGTCCGATACACGTCGCACTTGATCTGATGAGCGGGGACAAGGGCCCCGCTCCCATCATAGAAGCAGGCATCAACTGCCTGCGTCGCTACCCTGAGCTTTCGCTGACAATGGTCGGAAAGCGCGAAGTGGTTGCGCCTGTATCCCACACCTATTCTGATCTTTCTTCCAGGCTTTTTGTCCAGGAAGCGCCTGACGTTATCACCATGGATCAGAGGCCATCCCAGGTTCTCAGGAGCCGATCCCGGTCATCGATGTCTGTTGCTCTGGAACTGGTACGTGACGGAGTGGATGCTTGTGTCAGTGCAGGGAACACGGGGGCTTTGATGCTTTTGTCCCGTTCCATACTGAAAACTCATCCCAGTGTCGATCGTCCTGCCATCATCAAGCGCATCCCCTCGCCGGATACATTGACTTATGTCGTGGACCTGGGGGCCAATGTCGATTGTCGCGCCCATCACCTGTATCAGTTTGCACTGATGGGAGCTGCCATGGTGGAGGCCGTAGAGAATCGTATTTCTCCGACAGTGGCCCTGTTAAATGTCGGCGAAGAGGAAACCAAGGGGAATGAGCAGGTGAGGCTTGCCTCCCGTATGCTCGCTGAAAGTCCTTCTCTCAACTATATCGGTTTCATAGAGGGGGATGCCCTGTTCAGCAACGCCGCAAATGTTGTGGTCTGCGATGGCTTTGTCGGAAACGTGGCTCTGAAAACCGGAGAAGGGGTCGGGCGCATGATGACCGATCTGCTGCGCAAGCAGTTCAGTGCCAGTCTGTACGGACGCCTGGCCGGTGTGATCGCCGCCCCCTTGCTGAAGCACCTCATCAGCATGCTTGACCCCTCGCGCCATAACGGGGCCAGTCTGATCGGACTGACAGGTACTGTCATCAAGTGTCATGGAAACAGCCGTCCGGCCGGTTTCGAAAGCGGCATTCAGCAGGCTCTGTTTGAAGCCTCCAGAAATGTTCCGGAAAAAGTCCATGCAAGACTGGATGAGTTGTTGTAATAATACATACACAATTCAGTCATAAGCTTCCTCACCTATGAAATACGTTTGCTTGTTCCCTGGACAGGGTAGTCAGCATCCGGGAATGGACACTATTCATCCTCGGATTGATCCACATATACAGGCGGCCCTGGCGGAAGCCAGTGATGCCTTGGGCTTTGATCTGGGTAAACTGGTATCTGAAGGTCCTGAAGAGGAACTTAATCAGACTCACAATACTCAGCCGGCTCTGTTGGCTGTTAGTATCGGGCTCTGGCGGGCTTTGCCGGAGAATGTGGAGATTTCCGCCGTTGCGGGCCACAGCCTGGGGGAATACTCTGCTCTGGTCGCGGCGGGTGTGCTGGATTTCAGTGATGCCATCAGGCTCGTGCGACGACGCGGGGAGTTGATGCAGGAGGCCGTCGCCGGTATGGAAACTGCCATGGCAGCGATACTGGGGCTGGATGACGATGCCGTGCGTCGTGTCTGTGCCACCGTAGCTGGCGATGAAGTGGTCGAAGCGGTGAATTTTAACTGCCCGGGACAGGTTGTGATTGCAGGACAGCGCGCGGCAGTCGAGCGGGCCATACCGGCACTCAAAGAGGCTGGTGCCAGGCGCGCGATGCCTTTGCCTGTCAGCGTTCCCAGCCATTGCGCCCTGATGAAGCCGGCAGCCGAAGAATTGTCGGCTGCGATAGAGTCGGTCGCATTCAAGACGCCTCAGTATCCTGTCTATCAGAACGTCACCGGAGAGTCTGTGAGTGACCCGGAACGCATACGAGCCCAGTTGCTGAGTCAGCTCTATAGCCCGGTGCTCTGGTCGAAGACTATACAGGCTCTGGTGGATGCTGGTGAAACGGTCTTCCTGGAGTGTGGTCCGGGCAAGGTGGTGTCGGGGCTGGTCAAGAAAATACAAAGGTCGGCAGAGATCATTGCGTTGTCACAAGCAGAAAGTTGGGAGAGTTGGGTCTGATGGAACGGCAAGTAGCCTGGGTCACAGGAGCCAGTCGAGGAATCGGTGCAGCCATTGCGGATCGTCTGGTCAGCGAAGGCTTTTATGTAGTCGGCACTGCGACCAGTGAAAACGGTGCAGAAGCCATAACCAAACGGTTGCAGGCGATTGATTCTGATCAGGGCTCGGGCGAGGGCCTGGTTCTGGATGTGTCGGATAGCGCTGCTCGTGAAAGAACCTGCGCTGAAATTCTGGAAAAACACGGCAAGATATCCGTGCTGATCAATAACGCGGGCATTACGCGGGATGGCCTTCTGATGAGAATGAAGGAGGCCGACTGGCAGTCTGTGATTGACACCAACCTGAGTGCCGTCTTTGCACTGTCAAAGCTGGTCAGTCGCCCCATGATGAAGGCCCGGTATGGTCGTATCATCAATATCAGTTCGGTGGTAGCCAGCATGGGGAATCCAGGGCAGGCCAACTATGCCGCTGCGAAGGGTGGAGTCGAAGCTTTGACGCGGGCGCTCGCCAAGGAGCTCGGATCCCGTAATATTACCGTGAATGCGATAGCCCCTGGTTTTATTCAGACTGATATGACAGATGAGTTGCCGGACGAACAGAAGCAGCGAATGCTGGAAGCCATTCCAGCGGCAAGACTGGGACAGCCGGCAGAAGTTGCTGCTGCAGTCGCGTTTCTTGCCTCAGAGTCAGCGGGTTACATCAGTGGTGAGGTTTTACACGTCAATGGCGGAATGTATATGGGGTAAACCCAAATTTTTGGTCGCCAGTGAAGTTTTTTAGTCATAGAATAGGTCTGCCGTGACCAATCCAAAACAAGCGGCATTGTTAAACAGGACAGAGAGGAAGATATGAGCACTGTTGAAGAGCGCGTCAAGAAGATTGTCTGCGAGCAACTGGGAGTTAAAGAAGCCGACGTTCAGGCGACTTCCAAATTCGTTGAGGATCTTGGCGCCGACTCACTGGACACCGTAGAACTGGTGATGGCACTGGAAGAGGAATTTGAAACCGAGATTCCTGACGAAGATGCCGAGAAAATCACCACTGTTCAGGATGCCATCGACTTCATTCTGGCCCACCAGTAAGTAAAGCTTGTCATTCGGAACCGGGGCGGCGCTCCGGTTCCTGCGTCCGTCCTTACCCAGAACTGATTCCGAAGTTGCGTGCTGACCTACATTGACCGCGAGCCTGGCGATACCATTCCGGTTTCGGATCGCGGCTATCTGTATGGTGATGGGGCCTTCGAGACTTTGCGTGTTCTTGGAGGGCGGCTCTTACTGTGGAATGATCACTGGCGCCGTCTGCGGCGAGCCTGTGATTTGCTTCAGCTGAACTACGATATTCCGTCTCAATCCCTGAGGCGTTTCATCGAAGAGTGTTGTCAGCGTCAAGAGCTTGAAGACGCAGTGGTCCGGATCACGGTGAGCCGTGACAGCGCGGGTGCCAGAGGCTATTCAGCACAGCCGTCCGCGACCGTACGTGAGGTGATACAGCTCAGTCCTTTCAATTTGCCGGCTGCCTTGAATGATTCGCCAGGCATCGATCTCGATTTGCTGGAAGGCAACCTGATGGATCAGGGTGTACTGGCTGATCTCAAGCACCTGAACCGTCTGCCACAAGTACTGCTGAGTCACGAGCTGGCTTCGCGCTTTGATGGAGTCGTTTGCAGTGCGGACGGTCATATCATCGAAACGACAAGGGCCAATCTGTTTTACTGTCTGAACAATCGCTGGTTAACGCCAGACCTGAGAGGGTGTGGTGTCGCAGGAACGCTCCGGGCCTTTGTCTGTGACCCTGAGCGTTCACCCCTGGGAGTGGGTTTCGAACCTTTGCTGCGTGCAAATAGTTCGAATATACAGGCCGCAGTTTGGGGAAACAGTGTCTTTGGTTGCTGGCCAGTCGCCAGGTTAGCCGGCAGGCAGTTGGATACGCAAAGGGCTGTGGTAGAGTTCTGCCGCCCCGTTCGCGCAAAAGCAGGGTTTGACGGATGATTGGGCGATTGTTTAAGTGGCTTTTGGTACTCGCGCTGTTGCTAACCATCATGGCCGGTGTCTTGTTTTACTGGGCATCCGGTAAAGCCAAAGACGAAGTTTTGCCGCTTACCGGAGAGCAACTGTTTGAAGTGTTACCTGGCGAGACGCTGAACCGGGTAACGCAGCGACTGGTGCAGGCTGAGGTCATCCACCATCCCCATCTGTTCTACTGGACGGGTCGTCTCCAGGGTTACGACCGTCAGATCAAGGTCGGTGAGTATCGTCTGACTCAAGGGCTGACCGTCATGGGGTTATTGGAGCTTCTCAGTTCCGGGCAGTCAGTACAGCATGCGGTTAAAATGCTGGAAGGCTGGACCCTTTGGGAAATCCAGGCGGTGTTCGAGTCAGAGCCGCGCCTGCGTCAGACCCTCACGGACTGGTCGCCCCAAGGGCTCGCCAAAGCGCTGAATTTACCCATGGACAATGCCGAGGGGCAGTTTTATCCCGACACCTACTTTTTCAGTAAAGGCATGACAGATCAGGATGTCCTGTTGCAGGCCCACCGTCGTTTGCGAGAGGTGGTGGCAGATGCGTGGGAAGGCCGCAGCGCAGAGGCGCTGGTAAAATCGCCTGAGGAATTGTTGATTCTGGCTTCGATTGTCGAGAAGGAAACCGGGCAGCCTCATGAGCGCCCTTTGATCGCCGGAGTTTTCAATGAGAGGCTGCGGCTGGGAATGCGACTTCAGACAGACCCTACCGTCATTTATGGTCTGGGTCGCGAATTCGACGGCAACCTGACGAGGAAACATCTGCGAGACACCGATAACCCCTATAACACTTACAGTATACCGGGCTTGCCTCCGGGTCCTGTTGCACTGGCGAGCGAAGCTGCTATCCATGCTGCCGCCCGGCCCCTGAATCCTGAAGGTTATCTGTTCTTCGTCGCCAAAGGGGATGGCAGTCATGCCTTTTCCAAAACCCTGCAAGAGCATAATCGTGCAGTGCGCGACTATCAGTTGAACCGTCGGCAAGACTACCGCTCCCATTGAAACCAAGCACGCTATCGAG
The DNA here is from genome assembly GCA_030427465.1 of Gammaproteobacteria bacterium. Taxonomy (GTDB): domain Bacteria; phylum Pseudomonadota; class Gammaproteobacteria; order Pseudomonadales; family Oleiphilaceae; genus JADJWY01. The sequence continues at coordinate 8,525 of JAUIAZ010000066.1, forward strand.
GTTCTGATTGTTCATGACGCAGCATCGGGGAAAGTTCATCACCCTGGAAGGGATTGAAGGTACTGGAAAGTCGACTAATGTCCGTTACATTCAGGAGTGGCTGTCCGCCCGCGGGCGTGAGGCCATTGTTACCCGCGAGCCGGGGGGCACCCCGATGGCCGAGGAAATCAGGGATGTTTTGCTCAGGCCAAGGCAAGAGAGTGTCAGCCCGGATGCCGAGTTGCTGCTGATGTTTGCGGCCCGTGCCCAGCACCTGCACGGCGTTATAAAGCCAGGGCTGGATAGCGGGAAAGACGTGCTCTGTGACCGGTTTACGGATGCGACATACGCCTATCAGGGCGGTGGCCGACAACTGGGAATGCAGCCGATCGCTGTGTTGGAAACATTGGTGCAGGGCGATTTTCGGCCGGATTTGTGTGTGCTGCTCACGATCGACCCCGCGCAGGGTATGGCGAGGGCCCGGGCGCGAGGCAGTCTGGACCGCTTTGAACAGGAAGCCATCGGGTTTTACGAGCGAATCCAGCACACCTATCTGGAGCGTGCCAAGCGATCCCCCCAAGCCTATCTGGTGATTGATGCCGGCCTTCCCCTCCATACCGTTCAAGATGCTATTTCAGAAGGGCTTGAAGCCTTTTTCTCCCGCTGATCAAGAACCTGACGCACTGATACTGGGCGGCTCGTCATTGTGACTGGCTATGCAGTTTCAAAACGTTGAAGTCTGTAACATCCGCATCTTTACTGGTTTTCCAGGATTCCTGCCGTACATTTAAAGGGATGAGGTTGATGTTGCACCGATTTATATTTGGTTTTTTGGGCTTGTGTTTACCGGCATTGAGCCAAGCCGCTTTGTATGACCGTGGGAACGGCATGCTTTACGATGATGTGCTTGATATCACTTGGCTTCAGGATGCCAATTATGCCTGGACGAGTGGCGCCACAGCTGATGGTCGTATGCATTGGGAAGAAGCCAGGAACTGGACGGAAAACCTGGAATATGGTGGTTACCAAGACTGGCGCTTACCGTCCACCCGGGGAAAAACCGACGGCGGTGAAAACTTCTACGAAGTGTATTCTGATGGTACAGAACTCGGTCATATGTATCGGCATAATCTGGGTTGGGAGTTTGGCGTCTGGCATGATGGTCAGCATACTCCCGAGTTTCTGGATGCGGCATCTGGCACCAGAAAGAACCTGGTGAATTATGGCCCCTACGGGTACTGGTATCAGGAGGCTTACGACAATACGGCCTCTTGGGGCTTTGCACCATCTATCGGAATCAGTAATTTACCCAACTCAATGATCGGCCGCTACGCCGCCTGGGCTGTGAGAGACGGGGATGTGCAGGTCGCTCCTGTGCCACTGCCTGGCGCCATCTGGCTTCTGATCAGCGCCATCGTCGGCGGGCGACTTCTCGCCTCCAGGGCGAGCACAGCGGCAGCCCGTTAGGAGCCAAAGGGGCTTTTTGGCGCGTCATCATCTTTGTCGTCCTTGATTTCTTCCAGGCTCAGCTCCATGCGTCCACCCAGGGGAGGAGCTTTTGGGGGGGAACCCGGGCTTGCCGCCGGCTTGGGGGCTGGTACGGGCGATGGAGCGGTGGCTGCGCTGCTACCGCTCTGGTTGGCGAGCTTGATCTTAAGCCTCAGGTTGTTGGCGGAGTCTGCATTCTTGACAGCTTCCTCGAGGGTGATCAGGCCAGCCTGATAGAGCTTGAACAGGGCTGTGTCGAAAGTCTGCATGCCCAGGTTCTGGGATTTTTCCATGATTTCCTTGATGCCTTCGATTTCTCCGCGCAAGATCAGTTCGCTCACGGTCGGGGTTCCCAGCAGGATCTCGATTGCGGCGGTGCGTTTTCCGTCCACGGTAGGTATCAGACGTTGGGACACAAAGGCACGAAGGTTGAGAGAAAGATCAGTCAATAACTGGTTTCTGCGCTCTTCCGGAAAGAAGTTAATGATTCTGTCCAGCGCCTGGTTGGCATTGTTCGCATGCAGTGTGGATATACAAAGGTGGCCGGTTTCTGCAAAGGCCAGTGCGTGTTCCATGGTTTCACGGTCGCGGATTTCACCAATCAGAATCACGTCGGGCGCCTGCCTCAGGGTGTTCTTCAGGGCTGCGTGGTAACTGCGGGTATCGACACCTACTTCACGTTGGTTGATCACACTTTTCTTGTGCTTGTGAATGAATTCGACCGGGTCCTCGATGGTAATAATGTGTCCGCCGCTGTTGCTGTTGCGGTGATCGATCAGCGCTGCCAGAGAAGTCGATTTGCCGGAGCCGGTAGCTCCCACAAAAAGGACCAGTCCCCGTTTGGCCATGACAACTTCCTTCAGGGTTTGCGGCAGACCCAAAGCATCGGCTGTTGGGGTCTCGGTGACGATGTTTCTGGCAACAATGGACAATTCGTTCCGCTGCTTGAAGATGTTCACCCGGAAACGGCCGACACCGGGAATGGTATACGCCAGATTCATCTCCAGTTCATGCTCGAATTCCTGCCGCTGCTCCTCATCCATTATGTGGTATGCGATGGACTTGATCTCACCCGGGGGCATCGGCTGATTTTCCAAAGGCTTGAGCTTGCCATGGAATTTTGCGCAGGGTGGGGCTCCGGTGCTCAGGTACAGATCAGAGCCATCGTTCTTGGCGAGTGTGGTCAGGTAAGTGTCCAGTTTCATGTGTGCTGTCCCCTGTGTCGGCAACCATCAACCCGGGCTGCTTTTTTTTAGAGAGTCTAGTGTGCTTTGGGGAAACTGAAAGTGGCTTGTTGCAGAGCCTGATGGTCTTTCGACCCGATGTACGCTGAGTGGCGTGGAAATGGTCCTGGTTTTTTCCTATCCTCTAGCAGCCTTTCATAGAGCCCCGGGTGGGGTGATCGGCCAGTGTCTGTTACAAGAGGAGAAAAAGGCAGCATGGAACTCAATGAACTGGATCAGTGGTGGCTGGAACTGGGTTTGGAGGAAGGCAGCTACCGCGGTACGCTGAATGTTTTTCTGCTGGTGTTGGCTACAGCGCTTCTGGCCTGGTTGTTTTCTGTGATTTTCAGGCGACTGGAGCGACAGGCTCTGAAAACGCGAAACCTCTGGGACGATAGCCTGATAGACGCTGCCCGATTGCCGCTGGTCATGCTCGTCTGGTTGCTGGGCATTTCACTGGCTGCCCACGTGGCCGACCGTTATTCAGAGATTGCTGTATTCGGTTGGGTCGCGCCTCTGCGTCGAATTGGTGTGATTGTTTTATTGTGCTGGTTTGTTGTCCGCTTCATCCGCGATGCGGAAAAGATTCTGGTTTCCCCAGAGCGTCTGCGTGAACCGCTTGACCCCACGACAGTGTCAGCCATGGGCAAGTTGCTGCGCTTGTCGGTGATTATCACCACGCTGCTGGTAATTCTGCAGAGCCTGGGTTACAGCATTTCCGGCGTTCTGGCTTTCGGGGGCATCGGCGGTATCGCAGTTGGTTTCGCCGCCAAGGATCTGCTGGCCAATTTCTTTGGCGGGCTCATGGTATATCTCGACAGACCCTTCAGCGTCGGAGACTGGATCCGCTCACCGGACAAGGAGATTGAAGGCACGGTTGAGCATATTGGCTGGCGCCTTACCACCATTCGCACCTTCGACAAGCGCCCACTATATGTGCCCAATTCGGTGTTCACGAGTATCGCCGTTCAGAATCCCTCCCGCATGAGCCACCGGCGTATCTACGAGACTTTTGGTCTGCGCTATGACGATGCTGCACAGATTGCAGCAGTCGTGGAGCAGGTGAAGCAGATGCTGCTCAGCCACGAGGACCTGGATACTTCCCAGACCCTGATTGTGAATTTCAATGCGTTCAATGAGTCTTCGCTGGATTTCTTTGTTTATACCTTCACCCGAACCACCAACTGGATTGAGTACCACCGTGTGAAGCAGGATGTTTTGTTGAAGATACTGGCCATCATTGAGGAAGCCGGTGCTGAAGTGGCCTTTCCGACCCGTACGCTACACGTACCGGAGTTTGCCGGCATGGCATTGGAAAGCCGGGAGGCTTCAGCGCAACCGGCGCCCTGAGGCCATCAACTGTTGCTCAAGGAACGCATTGTCACGGTTCTGTCATTTTTTGGTGCTAGCGTCAGATGCCTGTTATCTCATGCATTGTGCGGTCAACAAGGAAACCGGAAATGACAAACCGAAGAATTAAGCGTTACACCCTGCTTCTGGCGGCCAGCCTCGGCCTTTCCACAAACGTGCAGGCCGAAACGCTTCGCCTGCTGACTTGGGGGGGGTATGCACCTCAGGATGTTATTGAGCAGTTCGAGGAAGAGACCGGCATTGAGGTTGAGGTAACCAAGTCAAACAACGAAGACATGATCTCAAAGCTCCGGGCTACGCGGGGCGCAGGCTTCGATCTCGCCCAGCCAAGTCAGGACCGGGTGACAAGTGCCCAGGCCGACTTTGATATTTACAAGCCTATTGACCTGAGCCGGCTTGACCAGAGCTTGTTCATTCCCTCCATGCTGGAAGCTACGCGCAAGAATACGACCCTGGATGGCAAGGTGTATGGCGTTCCGCACGTGTGGGGAACCAGTGGTCTGATCGTGAACCGCAAGTCTGTTTCAGACATCCGGGATTACACCGACCTGTGTGGGGAAGGTCTGGATGGTCAGGTTTCCTATCGGCTCAAGCGTCCGACGTTGATTGGTTTTGCTTTTGCCATGGGTGAAGACCCGTTCGCCGCCTATGCAAACACCGGTCAGTATGAAGCCCTGCTGTCACGAGTTGAAGAGCGACTGATTGCCTGCAAGGCCAAGGTCAAGACCTACTGGAGCGGGGGTGATGAGTTGCTGAACCTGATGCGTTCAGGCGAAGTTAAAGCCGCCATGGCCTGGGATGCCGGTGGCTGGAAGCTCAACAATGAAAATGCCGACATCACCTTTGTCGCGCCAGCCTCAGGAGCGCTGGGCTGGATAGATACCTTTGTGCTGCCGAGAAAAACCAAAGCGGAAGAAGCAGCCTATCGCTGGATCAATTTTGTCATGCGTCCGGATATCGCTGCCCGCATCACTGAGTCGGCGGGGAATTTCACGGCGTCAAAAGGCAGCGACGAATTCGTCAATGACAAGCTGAAGGCCCAGTTCCGCGAAAGCTTCCCTCCTGCCGACATTGATAACATCAAGTGGTACCCGCCCGTACCACCTGGCCTGGAAGAAATGGAAGGCAAAGTGCTGGATCGCATCAAAGCGGCGAAGAGCTGAGCCTAAAATTCCAGTATGGCGAGTGCAGTAGTCGGTCAGTGCATGGATCTGGAATGCCGTCAGGTCAATAAGGCCTTCGGGGCTCTCATGGCCGTGGATGATATTTCCTTCGCCATT
>JAUIAZ010000067.1 GCA_030427465.1 Gammaproteobacteria bacterium
ATGCAGGAAGGGGCTGGCCCGATGGAATACGCGCTGGAAGTAGGACGGGTTGCGTACATACCAGTTTCTTTCCTGCTCAATGCGGCGGTTCTCGTAACTGAGGTCCAGCTCAAAACCCGTTCGCACACGGTTCCACAGGGATTTCTCGGTAACCGGCGCGGTCTGGGCGGGCTTCGGGTAGCTGTCCTTGCCCTGGGAGGGCAAGCCAATGGTCGCCTGAGCGCTGCCTGTCAGCAAAGCCATCAGGCACAGCAGCCGTGTTCCTTTTTTAAGCAAAACCATCTTTCCACCGTCGCAGTTGCGTAAATACGTCATATTCATTCTCCAAGTCTAGCTGGCTGTGGCGTTTTACGCTTGTTTTGACGTGCTCCCCGTCACAAAGCAGGAAAGGGTTGTAGCGTTGCTCCGCTTCCAGCTTAACCGGAAGGGTTTTCTGACCATTGGCTCGCAGGCTTTCACTTTCACTGATGCGTTCTTCAAGGGGAGGGTAGTCGTCTCCGAGTACCGCTCTGGCAAAGCGCAGATTGGCCAGTGTGTATTCGTGGGTGCAATAAATGCGGGTGTGTCCTGGCAGGCTGCTGATGCGTTTCAGGCTGTCGAGCATCTGTCGGGGGCTGCCCTCAAAAAGACGGCCACAGCCGGCCGAGAACAGGGTGTCGCCGCAGAATATCAGGGGGTGTGCCAGTGCCTTGCCGGAAGAGTTGGCAGGAGGCAGGTGCACGAAAGCCAGGTGGTCCAGCGTGTGGCCGGGCACCTCCCAGACATCAAATCGCTGCCCCCAGATGCTGAGGGAGTCACCTTCCACACAGGGGTTTGTCACTTTACGCACCGTCTGGGGTGGCCCGTAAACGGGGATGTCGCGCTGTTTCAGGAGCTGCGGCAGCCCGCCCACGTGGTCCGGGTGATGGTGCGTGATCAGAATGCCGGCGAGATTTAGTGCGCGGGAGGACAAAAAGTTCTCCAGCGGAGCCGCATCGCCGGGATCCACCGCCCAGGCTTCTTGTTCTCCAGAATTCACAAGACACCAGATGTAGTTGTCCTGAAAGGCGGGTATGGCATGGATCTCTATCATAGGCTGGCTGTCGGGCTGAATAATTCGTTAAACTGGTTTTCTCGGATCGTAGGGGCTGGTTAACAACAATGCATCATCCAGTGGATTCACAGAAACTGTGCGAATGGTACAACTCTCCGCTGGGCAAACTGTGCCTGAAGCGCGAACGGCAACTGGTACAACAGGCCTGTGAGCGCTTTTTTGGTTACCACCAGCTGGAATGTCTTGTCCATCCCAGCCTGCCGATTGCTGAAGACAGCCTGTTGGGTCATCGTATCTTGGCCGTTCCGCAGTGGCAACCGGGTTTCCCTGAATCCACGCTGATCTGTGAAAGCCATGAATTGCCACTGGAAAACGACAGCATCGATCTGGTGGTGCTTCACCATACACTGGATCTTTCCGAAGATCCCCACCAAAGCGTGCGTGAGGCCTCTCGGGTGTTGCGCTCCGGCGGTCACTTGGTGATTGTGGGGTTTAACCCCTACAGTCTCTGGGGGCTGCTGCGTTGGTTGAGGCGGGGAGTGGAACCCTGGAATCTGCGTTTCCTTTCTTCATCCCGGGTGGAAGATTGGCTGAGCCTTCTCGAGTTTCGGGTGAAGCGCCCCAGCCTCAGCATGATCGAACCGCCGATCAATAACAGTCACTGGCTGCAACGCCTGGGCTTTATGGAGCGTTGGGTCAGGCGGCTACGTTTGCCTATCGGAGCCTTTTACGTCAGTGTGGCGCAGAAACAGGTGGGTGGCCGGATCATGAAAAAACCGGAATGGCGGCGTAGTCGTCTCATGGGGGTGGCCGGTGTGCGACCTGCCATACCGTTCAACTCCAGAAACAAGTCAGAATGAAATCAGTAGAAATCTATACAGATGGCGCCTGTAAGGGAAACCCCGGTCCTGGTGGCTGGGGTGCCATCCTGCTTTACGGTGACAAGCGCAAGGAAATTTCCGGCGGAGAGCCCGAGACAACCAACAATCGAATGGAAATGACGGCCGCACTGGAAGCGCTGAAGGCGCTGAAATCGCCCTGCGAAGTGCATCTGCACACGGACTCTCAATACCTTCGCCAGGGAATGACCGAGTGGCTGCCAGGCTGGGTCAGGCGGAAGTGGAAGTCCAGCACCGGGAAACCGGTAAAGAACCGCGATCTTTGGGAAGCGCTGGTCAGTGAAGCCGCCCGCCATGAAATGCACTGGCACTGGGTGAAGGGCCACAGTGGTCATCCGCTCAACGAACGGGCAGATGAATTGGCCAATGAGGGGGTGCCTGCCTGACTGGCAGCACGCTCCGGTGTTAACAGGCTCTGTCAGTCCAAATAAACAGAGCGGAATATTAGGACAACTGAATGCGACAAATCGTTCTTGATACAGAAACTACCGGCCTGGAACCTTCACAGGGACACCGCATCATTGAAATAGGCTGTGTAGAGGTCGTCAACCGCGAACTCACCGGGAATCACTTCCATGTCTATATCAATCCGGAACGGGAAATAGATGATGGGGCACTGGCAGTTCACGGCATCAGCAATGAGTTTCTGGCGGATAAACCGCTGTTCGCTGATGTGGCGGAGGCTTTTCTGGAGTTTATACGGGGAACCGAACTGGTTATTCATAATGCGGCGTTCGACGTCGGGTTCATGGATCACGAGTTCAATCTGCTGAACCGGTTCCCGGAACGCACAGCCGATTTCTGCAAGATCACCGATACGCTGATGATGGCGCGGAAAAAACATCCGGGGCAGAAGAATAACCTGGATGCATTGTGTAAACGCTACGGGATAGATAACAGCCACCGGGAGCTGCACGGCGCCCTTCTGGATGCCGAAATTCTGGCCGATGTCTACTTGCGCATGACCGGGGGGCAGACAGCGCTGAGTCTGTCAGCCGAGGATTCAGAAGAGGAGGCCGGGGGCGGTCAGTCGATCCAGCGCATTGATCGCGGTCGCCTGTCCCTTAAGGTACTGCCTGCCAGCGAGGAAGAGTTGGCGGCCCACGAAAGCTTTCTGGATCGCCTGGAAAAATCCGGCGGTACGGCACTGTGGAGAAACGAAAGCGCATGATGCCCGGAATTCGACACGTCGCAAGCTGGTTGCCTGAGGGCCGCATTGATAACCGGGAAAGGGTTGACCAGTTCGGCGTGGACGAATCCTTCATCGCACGCAGGACAGGCATGATGTCACTGGCCATCAAGCCGGCAGAGATGGAAACCTCGGACTTATGCGTGGAAGCGTTCAGGGCTCTTTGCGAGGAAAGCGGCCTGGAACCGGGTCAGCTTGAGTGTCTGGTCGTTTGCACGCAGAACCCGGACGCCTACGGCCTTCCGCATACCTCTGCCATCGTCCATGGCAAACTGGAGCTAGAGCCTTATTGCGCCTGTTTTGATGTCGGGCTTGGGTGTTCGGGCTACCTCTATGGTCTGACCATTCTGCAGGGCTTCATGATGGCCGCCGGACTGAAGAACGGAGTGCTCATCACAGCAGATCCCTACAGCAAGATCATCGATCCGGATGACCGCAATACCTCGCTGATTTTCGGCGATGGGGCGACAGCGACCTGGATGAGTACGGAAGAACCGGTTCGCTGGCGTCTCGGCAAAGGGGTTTTTGGAACGGATGGCAATAACGGCCCGGCGATTCGCACCCGTGAAGAAGACCGCCGCTTTGAAATGGCGGGTCGGGCCGTGGTTGAGTTCTGTGCGAAGGTCATCCCGGAAAATATACACCAGACCCTGGAGCGCAACGACATCAGCCTGGATCAGGTTGACCGTGTGTTGGCGCATCAGGGTAGCCGTTACATCGTCGAGCTGATCAGTCGCAAGATGGGCCTTACAGCCGATAGAGTTCCTTTTGCCTGTGCCGACTACGGAAATACGGTCAGCAGTTCTGTGCCCATGCTCCTGGCCCGCGAGACGTCTGCGCGCTGTGTTCTGCTGACCGGGTTCGGCGTGGGGCTGAGCTGGGGGAGCCTCGTTCTGTACCGTTATTAAGGCCGTTTCTGCCTGTATTTGTGTATCCCTTTGCTTGCAATGAGCAAAAAGCCAGTCTTGTATTAAACTGATTAGTTATGCAGTTTTCATCCAGCAGGGTAAGGACAAACTAAATTATGGGCGACGCCACTCAGGATGCGAAGAAGTCAAGCTCCTTTGATCTCGTGGAAAAGGAGATTGCGCATACCGTAGAGCAGGCCGAGCTGAGTCTGATCCGGTTTCAGGAGAACCGGGAGGGCAGTGAGGATCTGCAGAACTGCATTGACTGTCTGAATCAGTTACGCGGCATATTTACCTTGATCGAACTCCAGGGCGGCACCGTTCTGTGTCAGGAAACCATTGCTGTTGCCAATGAGGTGCCTGTGGGTGCCAGTGACGACAAGAACGAACTGCTGTCCGCCATCAGTCAGGCCATTTTCGTTATTCATCGTTACATTGACTATTTTGACCGTCGACGCGAAGATCACCCGGAACTGCTGCTGGGCGTGATCAATACCCTGCGTACTGCCCGGGAGGCCAAGCCACTGCAGGACAGCTATTTTTTCGAGGTTGATCTTGCCCGGCAGGCACCGGCAGGGCTGTCCGAATCAGTTGAACCGACAATATTCGCCTATCGCACACGACGCATGCGTCACATGTTCCAGATTGGTTTACTGACGCTGCTGAGTAAACGCGAGAAAGATATCGGTCTGCGGCTCCTGTCTCGTGCCAGCCTGGGCTTCCAGAAATTGTGTGGCACGGCCTCTCTGGCAAGGTTGTGGGAGTTATCACATCTGGCCTCTGAGGTCATGCATGAGAAGCATATGCTGATTTCACCCTCCCGCCAGCGATTATTCATGCGTATTGAACGTTATGCCCGGGAACTGGCCAAAGTCGGCTCTGTGGCGGCGGCCAAGCATGCGGCAGATACGATACTGCGGGACCTGATCTATATTCTCTCACTGAGCGGGTCCGGGAATCCGGCGGTAACCGGCTTGCTTCAGTCCCTGAATGTGGAAACGGACAACTTCGATGAGCAGAAGCTGGTTGCCCACCGGCACTATCTTATGGGACCAGGTTCAGACGTTCTCAGTTCGCTTTCCAAGGCATTGCACGAAGAGCTGGATCAACTGAAAGACAAGCTCGACATGATTGAGCGCGGCATCGAAGGCAGTGATGAGCACTATGCTGATATTCTGGCCGGCCTGCGCCGGCTGGGTGATACCCTGTGGATGGTTGATCTGCGCCAGCTGAGTGATCTCAGCAAGAGCGTCGCCAAAGACCTGAACAGTTGGCTCGAGGACGGCAGCCGGCCCTCGCATGATGAACTGATGAAGCTGGCTGATGCAGTACTGAACATTGAGCAGGCGGTGAAACACCTGGAAGACGAAGGCCTGACAAGCGAGACGGATCGCATGGCCAGCCTGAGCGAAGAGAAGAAAAGCAGTCCCTTTCTTAACGAGGCGCACGTGGTGGTGGTCGGCGAATCCAAATCGGCAATCAGCCTGGCCAAGCGGGCAATTACTGCCTATCTGGAATCCGGGGGGGACAAGCTTCACCTTGCCAATATTCAGCAGAACCTGGCTGAAATAGAAGGTGCTCTGATCATAGTCAGTCAGATCAAGGCAGCCAAGACATTGAATGCGATAGAGCGCTGTATCAAGGACAAGTTACTGGATGCTGATGATCGCCCGGCGGAGCATGTTCTGGAAACGCTGGCGGATGCCCTGACGTCACTGGAATACTTCGTTGAAAGCCTGAGTCGCTCTGAAAGCGGGAACGGCGACCTGCTGAAACTCGCAGAAGACAGCGTTAAGGCCTTGGGATACTGAAAAAAAAGCCCGGTACCAGTGCGCCGGGCTTTTTCTTTAATCCTGAAGGATCAGCCGATGTTGAACAGTTCGCCGAGTTTCATGGCCAGCATCATGTCGCCTTCAGCACGCAGCTGACCAGCCATGAATGCCTGCATACCATCGGTTTCACCGCTGACAATGCCCTTGAACGTTTCTTCGTTCATGATCAGGGTCACAGAGGGATCATCGTGGTTGCCTTTGCCCAGTTCACAGTTGCCATCTGTAATGTCCAGGTAGTGGTTCTCACCATCTTCGATGTCGAACTGGAAAACCAGGTCAACGCCGGCGGCAGCGTCAGAGTTAAAGTTGTTTTTCAGATTTTCGAATGTTTCAGCTACAGACATGTTCGATCCCTATCGTGTAATAACTGTATGTACGCTGAGAACGCGAATTGCGAGCCACAGCGACGTGCACAGCCTACGAGCCCTGCAGGCTCGTCGCGTTGTCTGAATGTAGGGGCTGCCCTTACGCTTGTCAACAGCAAATCGAACGCTTGTTTGAAATATTCTGTCAATTGTTACGGCGGCTCAAGTTCGGCAGAATGGAGGGCTGAATGATGATGAGGAAACATTGTGGAATTTTTGAGCGAATACGGACTTTTTCTGGCCAAGACGCTGACTTTTGTGTTTGCCATTCTGTTTGTGGCTGGCGGGCTGGCTACGCTAGCACAGCGACAGCAGAAAACCCGGGATCTGTCACTGGAAGTGACGCCGCTGAACAAGCGCTACGAAGACTTCCGTCACTCGCTGGAGCAGGAGGTTCTGGATCCCGCGACCCTGAAAAAACAACGCAAGGCCGAGAAGAAAGCGGAAAAGGCCAGACAAAAACAGGGCGGTGCCGAAGGTGTTACGGAAAAGCACATCTACGTTATTGATTTTGATGGAGATATCAGAGCCTCCGATGTAGACAGCCTGCGCGAAACGATTACCTGCGTGCTGACCCTGGCGAAAGCCAGCGATGAAGTGGTTGTGAGGCTCGAAAGTCCCGGCGGAATGGTGCATGCCTATGGTCTGGCGGCCTCGCAATTGGCCCGGATCAAGGAGCACAACATTCCACTCACAGTTTGCGTCGACAAAGTGGCAGCCAGTGGGGGCTACCTGATGGCCTGTATCGCAGATCGCATCATCGCGGCGCCCTTCGCCATCATTGGTTCAATCGGGGTCGTTGCCCAACTGCCAAACTTTAACCGTCTGCTGAAGAAGCATGATATTGATTACGAAGTTTTAACGGCGGGCGAGTACAAACGCACCCTGACGGTTTTTGGAGAGAATACCGATCAGGGGCGGCAGAAGTTCTTGCAGGATCTCGAAGAAACCCATGTGCTTTTCAAGGAGTGGGTACACAAGTTCCGGGCGCAGGTTGACATTGATGAAGTGTCCAAGGGCGAGATCTGGTATGGCACCCGCGCCGTTGACATGAAGTTGATTGACAGTATCAGTACCAGTGATGACTACCTGCTGCAGGCCAGTCAGACGGCCCGGGTTTTCCAGGTACGTTGTACGCGAAAACAAAATATCGCGGAAAAACTTGGATTATCCGTCGCGACCATGCTAGATAGTGGGGTTAGCAAATTTCAACGTTTATGGGCAACGAGGTCAGCGTGAATCAGACACCGAAACAGTTTCGGGCACTACGAGTCAATGAGAAATCCTCCGGTGAGTTTGTGGCGGAGGTTGAACAGGTTACTCCGGAAGTCTTGCCGGACCATGACACCCTCATCCGGGTTCAGTGGTCTTCGCTGAACTACAAGGATGCGCTGTCTGCCAGCGGCCACAAAGGCGTTACCCGGCGTTTCCCGCATACTCCGGGAATTGATGCGGCGGGCACCGTGGTTCACAGTGGGGACAGCAGCCTGCAGCCCGGACAGGAAGTCATTGTCACCGGTTACGATCTGGGCATGAACACGCCAGGTGGCTTCGGTGAGTATATTTCGGTTCCGTCTTCCTGGTGTATCCCCAAGCCTGAGCACCACGATCTGAGATACTTCATGATTCTCGGAACCGCCGGTCTTACGGCGGGCCTCTCGGTTGAGCGCCTGTCTAGTATTGTCAGCCCCGAAGACGGAGAGGTCCTGGTGACAGGTGCCACCGGCGGCGTAGGCTGTCTCGCGGTGGCTCTGCTGGCAAAGCTGGGTTATCAGGTGGTGGCGAGCACCTCCAAGGTAGATCACAGCGACTTTCTGGTGAAACTGGGTGCGAAGCGGGTGGTTGAGCGGAGTTTTGTTGAAGAGCTGCCCAACAAACCCATGCTGACCTCTTCCTGGGCCGGTATCGTAGACACGGTTGGTGGTACTGTGTTGTCCACCCTGCTGAAAACACTCAATCACAGCGGAGCCGCCACCACTTGTGGCATGGTCGCCGGTACCGAAGTGGATACTTCCATATTCCCATTCATACTGCGCGGTGTCAGTCTCTTCGGTATTGACTCCGTTGAGATTCCGCTGGAGCGGAAAGCTGCAATCTGGAGCAGCTTTGACAATGACTGGGCGCTGCCGAAGCTGGATGACATTGTGCAGGAAGTGAATCTGGACGAACTGCCAACCGCTATCCAGAAAATTCATCTCGGCAAATTGCTGGGCCGCGTGGTACTGCGTCACAACGCCAGTTAGACCAGGCTTGTTCACAGTGTCTGTTGAACCAGGTCGGCTGCTGTCAGTAGCCGACTGGGGAATCCCAGCGTGATCCTGTCGACCTGATTCCTGGGTCGGGGTCTCCCAGCTACCTTTTTTCTTTCAAGTACCCATAAATTGATCTGGCTCTTGGTCGCGCCACCTGTTCTGTCGATAGCATATCGGGCTCCGGCACTTCCGCATCAAGCGCCGGCCAATAAACAGACTTTGTAATGGGATGAAAATAAGGTCGCGTGAACACTCTGATTAATCTTCCGCATACCAAAGAGGGCATAGGCCTGGTACTGGGGCCGGTACTGTTTGTGCTGATGCTGGTTCTGCCAATGCCAGGAGATATGCCACCGGACGCCCAGAAAGTGGCAGCTATTGCGGTGCTGATGGCGTTCTGGTGGGTAACCGAAGCCATTCCAATTCCTGCCACAGCGCTTCTGCCTATTCCACTATACCCTTTGCTGGGAATCATGAGTTCGAGTCAGGTGACGCCGGCTTATGGTAATCATCTCATCTATCTCTTCCTTGGCGGATTCTTGCTCGCCATTGCCATGGAGCGTTGGCGTCTGCACAAGCGGATCGCGATACAGACCATCCGCCTGGTCGGCAGCAGCCCTGACCGGATCATATTGGGATTTATGGTAGCGACCGCCTTCCTCTCCATGTGGGTCAGTAATACAGCCACCACAATGATGATGGTGCCCATTGGCCTGGCCATCATCGCCCGGGCCCGGGAATCCCTGCAGGATAAGCAGGTCGCCGGGCAGCCCTTTGCCTTTGGTTTGTCGCTGATGCTGGGTATTGCATTTTCGGCCTCTATTGGTGGCGTGGGAACCATTATTGGAACCCCGCCCAATACAGTGCTTGTCGGCATGGTGGAAAAGCTACACGGGCAAAGTATCGGCTTTGCCCAATGGATGGCGTTTGGGATTCCACTGGTCATTCTGATGCTGGGCCTGACGTGGTACCTGCTGGTCAAAAAGATCTTTCCGCCTGGGTTCAGTGAATTGCCGGGTGGTAAGGGCATTCTGCAGACTGAATTAAAGGCCTTGGGGCCCATGCGCGCAGCTGAGAAGCGCGTATTGGGGGTTTTTGGCCTGACGGCCCTGGCCTGGATCGTGCGCGGATTCATCCATCCGGAGATGGTGCAGGATTCCACCATTGCCATCATCGGTGGCCTCCTGCTGTTTCTGCTTCCCTCCGGTCAGGCACCGGGCCAACGCATACTGAACTGGGGGGATGCATCCCGAATACCCTGGGGCGTGATCATCCTTTTTGGCGGCGGCCTTGCCCTGGCAGAAGGGTTCCAGGTATCTGGTCTGACCGCCTGGGTCGGGGCTCAGCTGGAGCTCTTGGGTGCAGTCGATCTGTGGATATTCCTGGGTCTGGTCGTCATGCTGTCTCTGTTCCTGACAGAGATTACATCGAATACGGCCACGGCTACATTGCTGATTCCGGTTATGTCCGCAGTAGCCGGAACCATGGAGGTTCACCCGTACGGACCGATGATTGGAGCGGCACTGGCGACCTCTTTTGCGTTCATGCTGCCCGTGGCAACACCACCGAATGCGGTCGTGTACGGGTCAGGATATGTGTCGATTGCACAGATGGCGAGAGCCGGTTTCTGGATTAACTTGCTTGGCGTCGTTCTGATTAGCGGGTTTGTATTGTGGGTACTCCCCCGAATTTGGGGAATAGACCTTCACCTGCCTGCAAGCTGGTAAAGGTCTTCCTGGGTTCGGCGGAACTCCGCGTCAGGCCGGGCGTCGGCGGAACAGTGGCAGCGGCTGCTCAACACTGCTCTGGTAGCTGTCACTGAAGGTGCTGAGCGCGGCCACGGCAGCATCGGTTTTCTGGTCAGATCGCAAGCGGAACTGATTGATCCCACAGCGTTTCATGTAGAAGAGCTGATCCACAAGGACATCCCCAATCGCCAGAAGGTCGCCAGTGTAGCCCAGACGTTCGCGGATGAGGCGTGCTATTGAATAGCCGCGACCATCGCTGAACACCGGAAAATTGACCGCCAGAACGGGCAGGGAGAGTGCCTCGGTAGCAAGCCTTTCAGGTTCATCGTCACTGTCCAGCCAGACACCGATCTCTGAAGCCCGGTCTTTCAGTTCGTCACGCTGAGCCTCCCAGGAGGCCAGGTGAATCAGTACCTTACCATCGGGTATGGTCTGGTCAGCGGGTGTGTCAGAGCGGGGCAGGACGACCCACAGGTCTTCGGTTTGCTGGCCTGAATCAAGAAGCAGAGGCATAGACGCGTTCCTTGAATGGGTTGATTCCAATACGACGGTAGGTATCCAGGAAGGTTTCGTCGCCCTGGCGCTGATCCACGTAGGTTTGCAGAATACGATCGATGACTTCCGGCATTTGTTCCCGGGCGAACGAAGGTCCGAGAATTTTGCCGATGTCCGCATCCTGGCCCGACGCGCCGCCCAGGGAAACCTGATACCACTCTTCGCCTTTCTTGTCGACGCCCAGAACGCCGATGTTACCGACATGGTGGTGACCACAGGCATTCATACAACCGGAGATGTTGAGGTCGATCGGCCCCAGATCATATAGGTAATCCAGGTCGTCAAAGCGGGCCTGCAGGGCTTCTGCCACGGGAATGGATTTGGCGTTGGCCAGTGAGCAGTAATCTCCCCCCGGGCAGCAGATCATGTCGGTCAGTGTGCCCAGGTTCGGGGTTGCAAAGCCCAGAGGCTTGATGGCTGTCCAGAGATCGAAAAGCTGATCTTTGCGCACATCCGCCAGGACAACGTTCTGCTCGTGAGTGACCCTCAGCTCCCCGAAACTGTACTGCTCGCAGAGACTGGCGAGTGCATCCAGTTGTTTGTCAGTGACATCACCCGGTGGAACCCCCAGCTTCTTGAGTGTCAGCGTAACGGCGGCATACCCGGGAACCCGGTGTTCAGTGACATTACGGTTTACCCAATTGCCAAAGAAGGTGTTTTCTTCGCGCGCCTTTTCGAAGGCTGCCGTATCGATCTGCTCGACAGTCAGGTAGGCCGGTGAAGAAAAGTGTACTTTGATCCGGTCAATCTCGGCTTCGGTCAGTCGCGCAGGGCTGTCCTTGATGTGCGCCCATTCCGCCTCTACTTTCTCTGCAAAGGCTTCTGGGCCCAGAGCCTTGACCAGGATCTTGATCCTTGCCTTGTACTTGTTGTCCCGACGGCCGTAGCGGTTGTATACACGCAATATGGCATCGAGGTAGGTTAGCAGGTCCAGTTCCGGCAGAAATTCACGGATCACTGAACCAATCAGGGGGGTGCGACCGAGGCCGCCGCCGACGCGAACCTGGAAGCCCAGCTCTCCTGCATCGTTCCTGATCATCTGCAGGCCGATATCGTGAACCTGAATGGCCGCCCGGTCGCTGTCCGGGCAGGCATTCACGGCAATCTTGAACTTGCGCGGCAGGAAGGCAAATTCCGGATGGAAAGTTGACCACTGCCGTATAATTTCACAGTAGGGCCGTGGGTCAACAATTTCTTCATCGGTAACGCCGGCAAACTGGTCCGTAGTGGTGTTACGGATACAGTTCCCGCTGGTCTGGACCCCGTGCATTTCCACTTCGGCAAGTTCGGCCAGAATATCAGGCACATCTTCCAGTTTGGGCCAGTTGAACTGAACATTCTGCCGTGTGGTGAAGTGGGCATACCCTTTATCGTAATCACGGGAAATGCGGGCCAGACGTCTGAGCTGAGGGGATGACAGCATGCCATAGGGAATACAGATCCGTAGCATGGGAGCGAAACGCTGTACATACAGGCCATTCTGCAGGCGCAGCGGCAGAAACTCCGCTTCCGGTAAATCTCCGCTAAGGAATCGATCTGTCTGGCCCCGGAACTGTGCCACCCGGTCCATGATGATCTGGCGATCGGTTTCATCGTAACGATACATCGTACTCACCCTGCTCAAGTCGTATTGTGACTGCCCCCGAAGCGCTGGCAAGCGGCCTGGCGGGAAGGCAAGTCAGGCGATTTTGCGGCGCATATCCTATCAATCATTGCTTATAAATAAAATGATTGGATCACTATATCCTTATAACCGACTGAATGTGATTGGGGAGAATAACGCCTGTTGTCAGCAGGATAGGCGCAAGAACTGACAAAAAACTTGCACATTACTCTGTATTTGTATAGAAATTAAGTGCTGACGATTGCGCGACCGGTAGGATCCTTTCAGGCCCGGCGCACTAAAATAATGACAATAAAGAAGACGAGGTAAGCAAATGAATAATCAGCAGCCCACAGACCTCCCGACAGGTGAAGACTCCAAAGTTGACGCCATTGCGGCCGTCGTCCTGATTTTCTGCGTGGCAGGGCTCATGTTGCTCTGGGTGGCTAGCCACTAGGGAACAGGCCGCCAAGTCACAAGGCGACTGGAAACCAGTCACGCTTATAAGCCACCGGCTCACTAACCACCGGTTGCGGGTGCTCAGCTGGATAGACTCAACACAGTCTTCACCACGAGCACCAGTGTGACAACAAACAGAACTCCAAAGATCAGCCCGCCAACAATGAACTTGGCCGGGCTTTTTTCGCTGAAATCCTGACGCTGAACTTCGCTGCTCTGAACCCCGATAGCGGCGCCGAGTATGCTCTTGAGCAGGGAGCTGCGTCGGGGCGGCTCGCGCTTTTCCGGTTTCTCCATAGTTATCCTTCAGCTCCTGCCGGTGCTGTTATGCGGGGTCGTATCCGAGGTTGGGAGACAGCCACCTTTCAGCTTCCTGAAGGCTTTGACCCTTGCGCCCGGCATACGCCTCCACCTGATCTTTCTGCAGCTTGCCGACGTTGAAGTACTTACTCTCGGGGTGGGAGAAATACCAGCCGCTGACTGAAGCTGCCGGATACATGGCAAAGTGTTCAGTCAGATGCACCGTAGTATTCTCTTCAGCCTGCAAAATATCAAACAGTTTGCGTTTTTCGCTATGGTCCGGGCAGGCCGGGTAACCGGGTGCCGGTCGAATACCACGGTATTTTTCCCGTATCAGCGCGTCGTTATCCAGCGCTTCCTCTGGCTCGTAACCCCAGAATTCCTTGCGCACGCGCTCATGCAGCCTTTCAGCGAAGGCTTCAGCCAGACGGTCGGCGAGCGCTTTGACCATGATGGCGCTGTAGTCGTCATTGGCGGCTTCAAATTCCTTCGCAATCTCTTCGGCACCGAGGCCAGCGCTGACTACGAAGCCTCCCAGGTAATCAGCCGGGCCGCCGGCGGGTGCAACATAGTCAGCCAGCGAGCGAAGGGTTGAGCGGTCTCCCCTGACATCCTGCTGACGCAGGTGGCAGAGGCGCACCAGTTCTTCCTTCCGGTCATCGTCGCGATACAGCACGGTATCGTTACCCACTCTTTCAGCGGGCCAGAAGCCCACGACAGCG
>JAUIAZ010000450.1 GCA_030427465.1 Gammaproteobacteria bacterium
GATCCTGAAGCTGTAATGCGGGCCAATCCGCCTGCTGCGGGTGGATTCACTTACGAAACCATTTCAGACTCTGAGCGACCGGCACGCGCCTCGGACTATGTGCGTGAGTTCGTCGGTAATTGAGGGTTTGCGCTTCGGAAACTGCGCACTTCTTCAGCGCTGACAACAGCGGGCGACCGGGAATCTGGCTGTATCCCGGTCTCCGCACTCACTTTCTGAGCTTGAGCCCAACCTGTGTCACTTCATCACCACTGACAGCCCTGACCGTCAGCAGTAAATTGCCCAGGTCCAGCCGGTCACCGACCACCGGGTGACCATGCCGGGTTTGCGAAAAGCACTCCGAAAGTGTCTGCTCCGTCCTGAATCGCTCAATCTGAACGCCGTAGGCCATACTGACATCACCAACGCGAGCCGAACCATTAAGTACGAATTCACCAAAAAAGCGCTGATCAGACAGCCTTTCCGGAGGTTCTTTCCAACCAAAAATATGGCCAATGTCATTGGCAAGAGATGCCGGTGAAAGAACAACCACCAGATCCCCTTCGCGTAAGGTTACGCCGGGCCTCGGGTCTATCAGCAATCCCTCGCGAAACAGTCCGCCGATTACACAGCGTTCCGGCATAATGACGTCCTCCAGCGGCTTGGCTGCTTGCCAGCGGGCCCCCATCAGGGGAACCAGCAAAATTTCGTGATCGCTTGCCACAGCGTGTTCCAGGGGAAGCCGGGTCTGGTGAGTTTTTTCTTCAGGGATCTCAAGTCCAAGCCAGCGGGCCAGCGGGGCCAGGGTGCTTCCTTGCAAGAGCAGACTGACTAGCACGACTACGAAGGCCACTTCAAATATCAGGTCCGACTGGGGAACCCCGGCTATCAGCGGGAAAAGGGCCAGTACAATCGGAACCGCCCCCCGCAGACCTACCCAGGCAATGAACAGGTGTTCCTTGGCTGAAAAACCGAAGGGCAATAGTGAACCGGTCGTCGCGATCGGTCGCGCTATCAGGATCAGAACCATGGCAACGCCCAAAGCAGGCAGGGCACTTTCCATCAGTGCACTGGGTGTGACCAGCAGACCCAGCAAGAGGAAGAGAACCACTTGGGCAAGCCAGGCCAGCCCGTCATGAACCTGGAGGATCTGGGGCATGCGCCGGATGGGGCGACTGGCCGTGGTGACGCCCATGAGATATATGGCAAGGAAACCACTGCCACCCAACTCGTTGGTCAGCGCAAAAACGGAGATGCCAAAGGCTGCGACCATCAACGGGTACAGACCAGTAACCAGTGAAATCCGGTTGATCATTACGGCCAGCAGTAAACCGCTGGCAACACCCAGCAGGGCCCCCAGGCCAAACTGCTTGACCAGCAGGCCGATTGCCGTGAGCAGGGATACCGGAGCATCATTCTGCAGAATCTGAATGAGCAGCAAGGTCAGGAAGATGGCCATGGGGTCGTTGCTTCCGGATTCAATTTCCAGGGTGGCTTCCACCCGCTCATTGATCTTCAGGCCCCGACCCTGCAGCAGTGAGAAGACCGCTGCCGCATCAGTTGAAGAGATAATGGCCCCGATCAGCAGGCCAAGTATCAGCGGCAAGTCCAGCAGCCAGGCGGCAGCTAATCCGGTCAGACCCGCTGTAACCAGAATGCCCACACTGGCAAGTATCAGTGCGGGCCTCAGGCCGACCCGGAAAACGGACACCCGGGTCCGGATTCCACCATCCAGAAGGATCACGGCCAGCCCCAGATTGGCAACCAGAAACACCAGTTCGGCATCATGGAAACTGATTTTTCCGATGCCGTCCTCGCCCGCCAGCATACCAATGCCCAGGAATAACAGAAGCACTGGCATGCCGACCCGTGAAGAAAGCGGGCTGAGCAGAATGCTGAGCAGCACCAGACTGGCGCCTATAAGAATAAACGTCGATTCCATACAAGGTTTATAGCGTGGTTTGTGCGTGATTGGCCATAAGAAGCAGGCCTATCGTACTGAATCCGAAAAGCAGGTACAGCCTCACAGTGGCGGCCAGTTGACGGTTGAGCAACGCCCCCTGCCTCGCAAAAGCGCCCTGGCAGGTCAGCAGTGCGGGTCCGGCCATTATCAGTGGAAGCAGGGCTGCAAACAAGTCCGGAAGGCCCGGATCCTGTAAAAAGGCCCAGGACGCCAGCGGTGTGGGTAACACGAGTAGCAGGCAGTAAATCCACCGCATCCGGGTTTCACCCAGCCGCACAGCCAGCGTCACCTTGCCGGCTTCGGCGTCTTCCTGGATATCACGCAGATTATTGGTCGCCATGATCGCGGCTGCAAAACTGCCGCAGGCCAGGCCGGTGAGTATGGACGCAGAAGAGACGTGGGCCGTCAGCAGGTAAAACCCTCCGCAAACCGGGAGCGGCCCGAAGAAAAAGAACACGGTTATCTCGCCCAGTCCCAAAGAGGCCAGTGGGCGGGGGCCTGAACTGTAGGCAAAAACCGCAAGCAGGCTCAGTGCGCCCAGTAGCCAGAGAACGAGGTTTCCGGCCAGCACCAGCAAGACAAGACCGCTGGCAGCTGCTGTCAGACAAGACAGAGCGATAGCTCTACGCATTGAAACGAGGGAAATCTGTCCGCTTTGCAGGCCCCGCACGGGACCTTTGCGCGCCGGACCATCCACCCCGCGCCGGAAATCACTGTATTCGTTGGCCAGATTGACGGCAATCTGCAGACAGCCAGCACACAAAAGTATCAGGCTGAGCCGAAA